>CAMUAR010000035.1 GCA_947086895.1 uncultured Lachnospiraceae bacterium
GATTTATAATATATAAATTTCAATACAGTATTTAATTACAATATAAAAAGAAAAATAAAAAGGCTGTCAAATTTTAACGAGCAGCCTTTTTATTTTTATAGGTTAGGATACTTTTAAAGATCCGAAGCAATCACTCACGACCAAACTTTCTTCCAATTTTATCATGCTTGTAATAAGCAAAAAAGTATTATATTATTAAAAATAATTAAAAATCTTCAAATGCAACCAGTCGCAACTGCTCGTTGCGGCTATTTCAACAATAATCGATAGTATGCCACTGCAGAATAAAGTATGATTTAAACAAGGAGGTAAAGTAAATGCTGTCCGAAAAAATATATACACTCAGGCGAAAGAACGGACTATCACAAGAACAACTTGCGGAGAAAATCGGAGTATCAAGACAAGCGATTTCAAAATGGGAAGGAGGTTTGTCAACCCCAGAATTGGACAAATTAAAGGCATTAAGCGAATGTTTTCAAGTTACAATAGACGAACTTACAAATGACCAAAACACAAACAATTGTTCGAACACTGCAGAGCAGAAAAAGGCGGATACAGAAACCATACAAACACAGAGTAAAATTGGAATTGCTTTATGTTTTATAGGAGCGATTTGTCTCGTTCTATTTGGAATTTTAATGATGTTACAGCCGTATGCGGTACAGCAAATGAATGAATCATCGATGATTACATTAAACGGTACTGGAATTCTTATTTTGTTTTTTATCTTGTTTATGATAATTGGGATTGTTCTGATCCTTAAAAAGAAATAGTTTTATGGGGGTAATTAAAATGAAAAATAAATTTTTATTCTATCTTTTTGCCGCTCTTGCTGTTTTACTATCAAACGTTATGTGTGCTACCGTTGCCTATAATTATTGCAGCATACAATGGGGAATTCACTATGCTGGATATAGCACTTCCGCGAACATAGCATTTTTATTTATTATCCCTTATGCAATCGGAATTGCAGTATGTTCTGTCTTGGCGAAGTTTTTTTACAAACGGCATTGTAATTCTTAAAAATAAAAGCTTATGCAGTATCAAATTTATATCTGAAAGCTTTATAGATTTTTCGCAGATCTTATACTATACAAAAAGCCATCCATTTTCCGAGGGTGGCTTTTTACGTAATATCCATATAATTTTCTATATATTTTTATACAATCGTTCTGAAAAGTTCTGAAAATCTATTTTCTTAACAATTATTCAGATGTCTCATCCTATTAAAAACATAAATTTAAATTTACATAATTTAATTATGTAAACTTTATATCCTTTGAGTGTTTTAGCCTTGATGATATTGTGTTTCTTTCTTAAAAAATTATAACAGAACTGTCAAAAACTACTGGCAATCCTGTCACAATAAATACTATACTATAACTAATGATTTTCTTTACGACAACTTTCCAAAATTTTTATTGATTCTTCCTTAGTTAAAGGATCATTAAGATTTGCTGCGAAGTACTGAATAATTTCCGCATCAGTTTTACCAAATTGTAATAATACTTCGACTCTTCCTCTTTGTTCCCCTCTGCGCTCTGCTCTTGCTTCTAATACATCTGCTACTGACATCATCGCATTAACCTCTCTTTCAATCATTTTTGAGTCTTCCTCCTTATCCAGTACATCCAACTGTCTACGAATCAATCTACAGCCTTTTTCATCCCCCACCGTTTCCTTTATTTCTCAACTTGTTTCGCACTGCTGCACAAATTTTGGATATCTGTCACTTCTTTCACTATTCTTCTCTTATTATACAGCTGCCATGCAGATCTCTGAATTTTTAAAACCGATTCACATAAATGATCACAATCATTAAAAGCGGGAGAAATCCTCTCCCGCTTTATGTAAACTGCCTCTTTTTTTATCTTCCAGTTGGATAATCTTTAAAGAACTGAACGATCGTTTCATAGATTGTTTTGGCTGCAATTTTTTGTGTTGATGTCGTTGTGATAATTTGACGATCGCTTGCATTGGTAAGAAAAGCAAGCTCAATCAATACGGCTGGCATTCTTGTTTCTTTAACGACAACAAAATTCTGTGTATATACTCCGCGATTTCTTGTTCCCAAAGCAGCAGAAATATTGTCTGTAAAAGTTTGCGCCATTGTTTTTGAATCCAATCCACCGCTTGTAACACTTGTATTCAGCGTAGAATAATAAACGGATGTTCCATGGATCGAGGTTGAATCATTTGCATTCATATGCAAGCTGACAAAAAGATCAGCCTCAACACTGGAAGCAAAACTTGCTCTTTCATACAGGTCAATCTTTGTATCGGTAGTTCTGCTTAGGTATACTTTAATATCAGAATTATCAAAGTATGCCTTTGTATAATTATTAAGGATTGTATAATTGATATCCTTTTCATTATAACCGCCCGCGCTTGCTCCTGGATCAATTCCGCCATGCCCTGCATCCAATACAACAATCTTATCGTATATTTCCGATGGATTGCCAAGACGTATAATAAATCCGTCCGTATCCTTATGTAAAGAATATCCCTGAATTCGTGAAGTTGACAATGTAATTATCGTACTATCTTCTGTTGATGAAACAGAAATATCATTGACGACAGAATAAGGACTGACAATTGGATTGTTTTGATAATATCGTTCATAGTCTCCAGAAACTTTTAATACGATCTTTTTATCCCAATACTGATCTTCTACCGTAAAATCAGCCAATTCAACATCAAGAGGCAGACGGACAAAAATACCGCCGGAACTTGGAAGATTGGAATCTGTCGTATCATTGTTATTTTCTTCTGGTGTACCCTTATAGTCGAAATACAAGTAAAGATCATTGGATTCCTCTATAATAGTCAGAGATGTTCCATTAACTAATTTATACAAAAATTTAATGTTGTTTTGCTCTGGTTCAAGCATCAAAGCATAATCAAAATATTCTTCAAACAGCTCATCTGGAAATACAATATTTCCAAGTGTATTACAAGTATTTGTAAAGTATACTACCGAATATCCATCTTCTTGGGATATCGAATAATTAAACGGGGAAATACCATGAAAGCGAAGATAAGAACCATTCCGGTTTTTTCCTGTTTCAAGTCCCAAAAGATAGTTTGGATAAAGGAGAACTTCCAACTGCATTCCATCTTCTGATAAAGCCAAACTATAATAAGGATATTCTTCGGAAGAAAGCTGGAAGGATAACTGCGTTGTAAAATCATCACTGTCAAATATCTGATGAACTTCACTTACAAGACTCCCGCCAAGGGCAGAATATACTTTTTCCGCGCAGACAGTATCCTTAATTGAAACAATCAACTGATCGGAGTCCATAATACTATCAATCCGCTGGACAGGACTTCCAAGCTGAATAATATACTTTTCGGAAAGTTCTGATGTCAAATCGCGATATACCTGTTCAATAAAAGAGGTGGAAGCGGACCCATCCTCCCGAAAAATGGAGGTTATCGTGTTATCAATCATATTTTCATATTCCAAATACTTTTCTTCATCTGTAACAAAAGAATAAGTGACTAACTCTTCTGGCTCCTCTTCCACTGGTTCTGGAGGAATATAGACTCCAACCATATCTGTTGTTGAAATCACAGAAGTCTTCTTAGAGGAATCCCAAACATAATGATATCCAAGAGATTCTGATACAAAACGTCCGGGAACAAGCAAGGCAGTCGTATCGGTATCTGGGTTTGTAACCATAGCAGGCGCTACTCCGCAGTCTTTCATAACTCCATTCAAATAAGCTACCGTACTGTTTTCCTGCATTTTTAATGTCAAATTGCCCTTTTTAAATACAATCGCACCTGTCGATTGATTAAAAGAATAACTGATCCCCATTGCCTTGTTAAAAACATTGCGCGCACGCAGCATTGCCGTATTATTAATTAAAATTGTTGGAAGTTTTGAAACATCAATATTTCTTCCGTCAAATGTAACTTTTCCGGTTGCACCAATATAAGACAACACTTTATCATTATAAGTAAGCGTCAGACGATCCTGAATACTAACTGTGGAAGTTGAACTGTCCCATTTATAATCAAAACCTAAAGATTCTGCTACAAAACGAGTTGGAACCATAATTCTGGTAATACCAGGATCTGCAAACCGAATGCTGACCGGCGCAGCATTTGCAGTAGTTTTCACACCATTTAACAGTGCTGTTTTGCTCCCGAGAGTCAATACAAGTGTATTGCTTCCTTTTTTCAAGGTAATTGTACTGCCGCTTTTACTGTAAGAAATACCAAGAGCTTTTGAAAGTTCGTAGTATGGTCCAAGAGCTACTCCATGATCTGTAAGAATACCTTTCAGACCATTTAACTCCAAAACCATATCATTGTATTTGTATGTAATTAAAGCATCATTATAAGTAACTGTCTTTTTTGTTTCAGGATAATAAATCCGAATAGATGCGGATATATCCTGTGCTGGTAAACTTCCTGCAAACATGGCGAAACAAAGTGAAAGTACCGCCACTTTTCTTACACATTTTCCTTTTGGACTTTTAAATGCAAAATGTTTCAATATGTACACAACCTCCCTTTATGCGGCGCAGTTACCTGCGAAAACAATAGCTGTCACGCGCATTATATAGGGAAAGAATGGTATAATTGTGTCAGATTTTTGATAATTTAGGGAAGTAAAGCCTCTCTGTGACGTAATTTTATTGCCATAAAAATCATTTTATCGAACTTTTATATTTTTAAAATGTATTGGCACATTGCTGGTATAATACGGAACAATAAGATATCCTCCTGCGTGAATCATATCATCTTCCAGCTGATTTGTTCTTTTAATTTCTAAAACGAATTCATGCATGGTTCCAAATTCTTCGGAATAATAATTTTCTGCTATACTCCACAGAGTATCCCCTGGTTCAATCTGCACAGGTACTGCTGCTTTTTGTCTTGGCTTATGCGTCTCCGCAGCCATCGCCTTAAACATAAATAACAAAGCGAACATAACAAAAAATAAAATGAGAAATAAGACTAAGGCACGAACAGTAAAATAACGAAATGGAAACACTCTTTTCCAGCCGTTTCTTCTGCGTTTGGCAATATACATTCCAGGTTGCAATTCTTTTGTCACCATAATCCTATTCCACCTTTCATTCATTATTTTTAGGTTCTTTTGTACTTAAAACTTGGTTTGTTATTTTATCTGTATAAAATTTTATAAAAATAAGAACTTATGTTCTCGAACGTTTGTTTGTATTTTATTATATCGAACATCCATTCGAAAGTCAAGAACTTTTTCCGAACATTTGTTTTGCATTTTGTTTGAACCTATGATATAATATTAATAGGAATTGTATTATTTGTTAGTAACAAAATAAATGTTTGCAAAATAAAAAAATTTATTATTAAATTTACATGTCCTACAGCGATCACGAATACTATAAACATTATATAATACTGCTAAACTAAATTATTGTGAATATTACAGAAAGACTTCTTACTACTTTTTCTGCTGTTGTAGATCTTTTAGACAAAAATCAGAATTTGGGGTTTGACAGTATAGATAAATGTTGTATAGACTTGTGATCAAAGGTCAGGAACGGTATCTATATGGTATAATATTGACAGATATTATACCCGCACCAGTTCGCGCTTGACCGAAGGGAAAGCATCTTCCTTAGCGAACTGTGTGCATCCCTCGGAGAGTACCATATCGTTCCGATATTATACCAGCGCCGATTTGTGTCCAGTCAAAGGGAGGACAAATACATCAGCAAATCGTGCGCATCTTTACAGGATACCATGTTTGAAAAACATGGTATCATTACGCCAATTGGCAGAATGGAGAAGATGAGGTTATGTCTTATGGAAAAATATCACAAAAACAACAAGAAATTTTAGCTTATCTAAAGAAAGAAATTATCAATCGAGGTTATCCGCCGTCAGTCAGAGAAATCTGTGAAGCGGTCGGTCTGCGCTCTACGTCATCGGTACACTCTCATTTGGCAACACTTGAAAAAAACGGATATATCCGCAGAGATCCTTCCAAACCAAGAGCAATTGAAATTGTAGACGACAGCTTTAATATGACGCGCCGTGAACTTGTCAATGTGCCGATTCTTGGCTCGATCGCGGCCGGTCAGCCAGTTCTTGCTGTGGAAAATATCGAGGGATACTTCCCTATTCCCGCAGAAATGATGCCAAATGTTGATACATTTATGCTGCATGTAAAAGGAGAAAGTATGATTGGCGCCGGTATTTTAAATGGTGATTCTGTGTTGGTGCAGCAGCAAAGTACAGCGCGAAACGGTGAGGTGGTCGTAGCTCTTGTAGATGACTGTGCCACCGTAAAAACATTTTACAAAGAGGATGACCACATCCGGCTTCAGCCAGAAAATGATACAATGTCCCCTATTATCCTTCCAGAAGTAAAGATATTAGGAAAGGTTATTGGACTTTTTCGAATTTTCCAATAATTGAAAATTTAAAATCAAGCAAAAAGGTGCTGCTGCAAAACACAAGATTCATACAACATACGTAAAATCCAATCTGAAAAAAATACTGTATATTGTGAGAAAATCTTGTTTTGCAGCAGCACCTTCTGCATTTCTTTTACTCTAATTCTTCTTTTGAAACATTCTTTCCATCACGCCAGATGCGTTCCAGATCATAAAATAATCTGTCTTCTTTTGAAAAAATATGCACAACAATATCGCCGTAATCCAAAAGTACCCAGCCGGAAGAACGCACGCCTTCCACACGCTTTGGTTCAAATCCTTCTGCGCTCATTCCGTCGGTTACAGCATCAACCATTGCTTCCACCTGCGAGGGATTGTTTCCATTTGCAATAATAAAATAATCTGCGATTACAGAAATATCACCAATCTCAATTACTTTAACATCCTCCGCTTTTTTTCCTTCCAGAGCATGATATGCAATTTTTGCCATACGTTTTGATTCTTCTATCATATTTCCTCTCATTCTGCCGCATACACGGCATTTTAATCAAAAAACTTTTTACTATTGTAAAATATTTTATTTTTTGCTTTCTCTTCTATTGCAGCACTTTTTAAACTTTTTGCCTGCCTTAAAATTAATAAAATAAGCAAATAACTTTTTGTGTTATCTATTTTTTATTACCTTTTTATAATATATTCTGATAAAACAAAAAACAAAGCAGAAAAATAATGTTACAAACTTTTTATAAAACAGTATAAAACCTTTTTTATTTTTAAAATTCTATATTGAGGTTCCGCGTTCTTTTAAAAGCTGTTCATAATAATTTAATGTTGCAACAGAAGATAAATCCATTTTTACACCGTCTGGCATTCCGCCATCTTCCAAATAGGAAACCGTATTTTTAGCGACATAATACACGGTAAGATCAAGATCCTGAAATGCAAGCTGACGCAAGGCATCCAACGACGGTTCTGTAGGATGTTTTCTTCCAAGCTCAAGATAGTCCGCCAAATAAATGCATTTTTCCAAAAAACACATTGCTGGTTTTCCATTAATATGAAACTCAATCGCATTCAATATTTTTTTATCTTTTATCCCATACTTATGCTTTGCATGCCATGCACCGAGCTTTCCATGCAAAAGAAAAGGCTGCTGCTGTTCCAGTTCAGTAACTGGAATTTTATTATCCATGCATTGTTTTAAAATCTCTTTTTCCGACAGACATTTTGCGCAGTCATGCAGCAGACCTGCAAGCATTGCTTTTTCACTGTTCTTCCCGTAAGCCATCGCGACACTTGCCGCAAAATAGCCGACGCCAATCGAATGCACAAAACGTTTATGCGGCAGCACTCTCTGCATTTTCTGCATGATTTCATCAATTTTTTGACTATAATCCATAGTGAAACCATCCTTTTTCACTTGATTAGAAAACAGGAATCTATTTTTGCTTTTTCTTTTTAAAACTTGTTATTTCATCCGACAAAAACCTATTCTTTCCGATAACAGCCATGTTTTGAAATATACTCCCGGACTGGGTCTGGAACAAGATATCGCACAGAGCTTTTGCAGCGGATACGTTCACGGATATCCGAAGAAGAAATCTCCATTGCCGGTGTTGGGAATACTTGAACGTCCGCTCCATATTTTAAACAGAGCATATCCGCTTTTTCCAAAAGTCTTGCCCATCCAAGCCCAGGACGCCCCGTCGCTGCAAGATGAACGCACTGAAGTACAATTTCTGGTCTGCTCCAGCGCTCGAAACTCATCAGCGAATCGCCTCCGATAATAAAATAAAACTCTGTATCCGGTTCCATATATTTTAATTCAAGTACTGTATCTGCCGTGTAGGTTGCCCCTTCCCCCCTAGAAAGCTCCAAGTCAGACAAAAAAAAGTGGTTATTGTCGCGGATTGCAAGTTCCAGCATCTCATAGCGCTGCCGGTCTGGTAAAATCTCTGACTGCGCCTTATAAGCTGGTCTTTTTGAAGGCAGAAACATAACATCATCAAGGTCGAAATACTCAAAAGCTGCTTCTGCCAGAACAAGATGTGCAAGGTGTACAGGGTTAAAGGTTCCTCCCATAATTCCAGTACGTTTCATCGGATACCTCCCGCATTCAATTACTTTGGAAGTTCTATCTTTTTCTTTTCTAAAGAAGGACGGTAAAGTACAATCTTACGTCCAATAATCTGAACAACTTCCGATTGAGTACGCTCTGCAAGTATTGCTGCCATCGCTTTTGGTTCCTCCAGACAATTTTTTAAAACGGTAATTTTAATAAGCTCTCTCGCTTGAAGCGCCTCGTCAATACCATTGGTAAGTTCTGGTGAAACCCCCACTTTTCCAATCTGAAAAATCGGGTCAATCTTCATCGCCATTCCCTTTAAATAGGAACGTTGTTTACTTGTCATACAAACCCCCATACTGTCAAATTTCTATTTTTATTCTCTTTATAAACTGCTTATTGTTTAAAGCCAATGGGCTTTCTGCTCTATAAGAATCTTTGTTCCAAAACTTGTTTGGTTTACCTGCTGGTATTCACTGGCGTTTCTTTATGCTGTGTATCTTAATCTTTTTATATTTCTTATCCGCCAAAATCTAAAACAATCCGCTTATTTGTAATAATCAAATTCTAAACCATACATACGAACCGTATCCCCGTCTTGTATCCCAAGTGCTACAAGATCGTCCAAAATACCGTTTTCTTTCAAAAATTTCTGGAAAAATTCAAAGCCCTTTTCCGAATCGATATTTGTATAACCAAGCATTTTTTCAATACGAGGTCCCTCGACAACATACACTTTATCTTTCTCAGAGTAATTTACAGTATATGGAAGTGAAATATCTATGGATGGATCCTCGAAATATTCTCTTTCAAAAACAATCGGGGTTCGATCAATCGACTTTAACATACGATTAATATGATACAAAAGCTCTTTCACACCCTTTCCGCTGACAGCGGAAATACCAAATACCTCGATTCCATCCGGCGCAAAAGCGTTCTTAATCTGCTCTAATACTTTGTTTTCTTCTTCGCCATACAAAACATCCAATTTATTTGCTGCAATTACCTGCGGCTTTTTCAAAAGCTCAGGATTGTAGGATGAAAGTTCTTTATTAATTGTTTTAATATCCTCAATTGGGTCACGTCCCTCTGTCGAAGCAGCATCCACAAGATGAACAATCACGCGCGTGCGCTCAATATGACGTAAAAATTCATGCCCAAGACCAACACCCTCCGATGCGCCTTCAATCAGCCCCGGAATATCCGCAATCACAAAACCTTCCGATCCGTCCAAATCAACTACGCCAAGGTTTGGATTTAATGTTGTAAAATGATAATTTGCAATTTTAGGTTTTGCGTTTGTAACACGGGAAAGCAACGTTGATTTTCCGACATTTGGGAAGCCGACAAGCCCAACATCCGCAATTACTTTTAATTCTAATGTAACATTCAATTCCTTTGCTGGCTGTCCCGGCTGAGCATATTTTGGAACCTGCATGGTCGGCGTGGCATAATGCTGGTTTCCCTTGCCGCCGCGCCCGCCGCGCAAAATAACTTCCCTGCGATTTCCGTGCGACATATCCGCAATCACTTTACCGCTCTCAGATTCTTTCACTACCGTGCCTTCCGGCACTTTAATTACAAGATCCTGCCCATCTCTTCCGCTGCAATTATTTTTTCCGCCGGAGAAACCATCCTCCGCACAAAATTTTCTTGTATTTCGAAATTCTGATAATGTATTCAATCCGTCGTCTACTGCAAAAACAACATCGCCGCCTTTTCCGCCATCCCCGCCGTTTGGTCCTCCAGCCGCGACAAAAAGCTCGCGCCGGAAACTGACATGCCCGTCGCCGCCCTTTCCAGATCGAATATAGATCGCTGCGCAATCTGCAAACATAAAAATCCCTCACTTTCACGCAATCAAACAAAAGAAAATTTTTTATGCAGAATATTTCCGTGTTAAAATAACCTTCTTGATATGCGTTTTTTTCATATTTTACTATCTGTGCATATCAAAAAGCACAGCTGAAACAAGTCCCCTGAAAGCGGCAAAAACCCCGACAGCTATCGGGGTCCTTGCACAAATGGAAATTGCCGCTAGGCAAACTTATTCTGCATCAGCGACAGGGTAAACACTCGCCTGTTTCTTATCCCTGCCCTTTCTCTCAAAACGAAGCACGCCGTCAACCAGCGCAAAAAGCGTATCATCGCCGCCCCTGCCAACATTTACGCCTGGGTGAATCTTCGTGCCGCGCTGTCTGTAAAGAATATTTCCGGCAAGCACAAACTGACCGTCCGCTCTCTTAGCACCAAGTCTTTTGGACTCGGAATCTCTGCCGTTTTTTGTGGAGCCGACACCTTTTTTATGAGCAAAAAACTGAAGGTTCATCTTCAACATGACCTACACCTGCTACTAAAAATAATAGCTTTTCCTTTCCTAGATTCTTTGTCGTTCTTTTCTGACAAAACATTATGTTTCACTTACACGGATGTATTTGCGGCCATAAGCTTCCTCAATACTGGACAATCCTAAAACCATTGCCTGAAGCAGCAGCTCCGCCTGATCTGATAAATTCGAATGGATGCGAAAGTCCATAACGCCATCCTTTTCATCCTCTTTATAAGAAAAGCGATCGGATGTAAAAGTCTCAATGGAATTGACTGCCGTCATCGTCAGCGCAGATACCGCCGCGCAGATAATATCACTTCCGCTCTCGGCAAAACCTGCATGTCCAGAACAATGAAAGCCGCATACCCTGCCGTTCCCATCTCTATATAAGGATACCCGAACCATACCCTGCGGGTTAAGCGTTGATCGTGTCGATCTTAACCTTTGTATAAGCCTGTCTGTGACCGTTCTTTTTGTGGTAGCCCGTCTTGCGCTTATACTTGTAGACGATAATCTTCTTTCCCCTGCCCTCTTCAATCACTGTAGCTTTCACTGTCGCGCCAGCTACCGTAGGGGTTCCAACTTTCAGCTCTCCATTGTTTACTGCAAGAACCTGATCGAATGTTACAACGGAGTCCTTTTCCGCGCCGAGTTTCTCTACTCTGATAACATCGCCCTCGGTTACTTTGTACTGTTTGCCACCTGTCGCTATAATCGCGTACATACAGCACCTCCTATAATCAATACTCGCCAGCTGCGGCGCCTGTCCTGAGAAGGGCAGAACTTGGAAACCTCGCTGTGCGGCACACTGGATTAGTATATATTATAATTTTCCAGTTGTCAAGCAGTTTTTCGCAATAACAGCCCCGCTATTCTATTTCATAGGTATATATTTCCGTGCCGTCAGCGTTCAGATAACGATATACAATCGAGATATCTTCCTCAGAAACAACCTGTTTCAATTCAGTCAGCGCCCCTGTAAATGTTTCTTTTTGCTCTTCCATCGAAGTTTTAAAGTATGCTTTTACATCCTCATTTACTTCAATCTGCTGTGCGTACTGAACAATATAGACAAGTTTATTTTCCTCAGCGGTAATATTTAAAGTCATATTCGACCCTGAAAATTGTTCTTCCAATCCCGTGACTTGCTGCTGGTAAGTTTCTACATACTCTCCTACCGTCTTAAATTCCTTGCCGTCGTCTTTCCCGCACCCTGCTGCCAGAAACCCTGTAAGCACAACAGTACAAAGGCAGGTTAGCACTTTCCCCATTCTTTTTGTTTTTTTCATTCTATATTCTCCCTACTCAGTACATGACGCCACTTATCCTTTTTTCCAACTACCATTTCAGCGAGCTGTTTTCGGTTGTTTTATCGCGCAAAAGTAAATCAGATACCGCAGTACGCGGATCTTTCCCCTCAAATAGCACAAGATTTACCTGCTCAACAATCGGCATCTGCACATGATACTTTTTCGAGAGAGCAAGCGCCGCCTTTGCGCAAAATACACCTTCCACAACCTGATTGACCTCTTTCATCGCCTCATCCGGCGTATATCCCTTTCCAATCAAATAACCAGCATTTCGATTCCGACTGTGATTGCTTGTACATGTCACAATCAAATCGCCAATACCGGAAAGACCCGCAAATGTTTCTGCCTTGCAGCCCATCGCAATGCCAAGACGCATAATCTCCGCAATACCGCGCGTCATAAGCGCCGCTTTCGTGTTATCTCCAAACCCTAAACCATCCGCAACTCCAGCGGCAAGAGCAATTACATTTTTGATGGAACCGCCAAGTTCAACTCCATTGATATCCGGGTTTGTATAAACGCGGAAAAATTCTGACATAAAGATATCCTGAATAAAAGATGCTGTTTTGCGTGTTTTTGCACCGACAACACAAGTGGTCGGAATACCGCGTGAAACTTCTTCGGCATGGCTTGGTCCAGACAGTACAGCAACATCCGCCTCTGGAAGTTCATCCTGAATTACATTGGTCAGAGTTTCTAATGTATCCGACTCAATTCCCTTTCCGACATTTACAACAATCTGACTAGATCGAATGTATGTTCTTGCCAGCTGTGCTACTTTTCTGACATAAGGCGACGCTACTGCAAATACAACAAGCTCAGAATCGGTCAAAGCATTTTCAAGATCTCCGGTCACAACAACTTCCGGCTGCAATTTTGCCTCCGGCAGATTTGGGATGGTATCCCTGTTTTCCTTTAACGCCTCAACTTCTTTTTCCAACGCAGACCAAAGTGTTACTTTATGCCCGTTTTTGCAAAGTAAAATTGAAAGGGCTGTCCCCCAGGTCCCAGCCCCCAACACTGTAACATGGTACATACACTACACCTCTTTTCTGTTTTTTCTTCCTTCTCCAATAAATTTACTTTGTCACTGTTACTTTCTGACCGATCTTATTTTCATTTCCGTTTTTTAACCGAATAATATTTTGTTTGTGACGCAGAAATGCCAGCGCCGTAAATACAACACTGACAATCAGTGTATGTATAAAATACGGCTTGCCATGATCCATAATTGCAATCCAGATCGGAAACAGCGTTACAATTACCAGAGAACCGACCGATACATATTTTGTAACTGCCACGCTGATAATAAATGAAATCAGATAAAGCGGAATTGCAAGCGGGTCGTGCGCTGCCATAACGCCGGACGTCACAGCAATTCCCTTTCCGCCCTTAAAATGCAGCCAAAACGGAAAATTATGCCCGACTGCCACTCCAAGCCCAACATACAGCCCCAGAAGCTCCGCGTAAGGCAGTTCCTTAAAAATAACAAGTCTTGCGACAAGCATTGGAACCATTGCTTTTAGAACATCTCCAAGATAAGTGATTGCTCCGGCTTTTTTTCCCAATGTGCGCAGTGTGTTTGTTGTGCCAATATTCCCACTTCCATAATTTCTGATATCGACATGATTAATTTTGCCTACAATATACCCGGTTGATATACAGCCAAAGCTGTACCCGGCAAACAGGCAAAGAAGAATTCGCCAAACCATGGTATCCCCTCCAAATAAATAACAAACACCCGATTATCCGTTTTCCTTTCTCTCACGGATAATAAATTTCAGCGACGTCCCTGAAAATCCGAACGCCTCCCGTATCTTATTCTCAATATAACGTGTGTAAGAATAATGCATCAATTCCTTGTCATTTACAAAAATCACAAAGGTCGGCGGTTTTACAGAAACCTGCGTGATATAGTATAATTTCAGTCTTTTTCCTTTGTCGGAAGGCGGCTGCTGCAAGGCGGTAGCCTCCATCATAATCTCGTTTAACACTCCAGTCGGAATGCGCAAATTCTGATTTTGGATTACGGTCTCCACAATATGAAACAATTTTGTAACCCGCTGTCCGGTTTTTGCAGAGATAAAAAGAATTTCTGCGTAAGGGATAAACGAAAGAATTTCTCTTATTTTTGCCGTATGTTTGTAGATGGTTTTATCATCTTTCTCAATGGAATCCCATTTGTTTACCGCGATAATAATACCTCTCCCTCTATCGTGGGCAATTCCGGCAATTTTTGCATCCTGTTCTGTCACGCCCTCCGCGGCGTCAATCACAACGACAACAACATCCGCGCGTTCCACCGCAGCGACTGTCCGAATAATGCTGAATCGTTCCAGTTCTTCCTTGATCTTGCTTTTTCTGCGCAGTCCTGCCGTGTCAATAAACACATACTCCTTATCCTGCCATGTTACAGCTGTGTCAACTGCGTCGCGGGTCGTGCCGGCAACATCCGATACAATCACGCGGTTTTCTCCAAGAATCTTATTGATAATCGATGATTTTCCAACATTCGGTTTTCCGACAATCGCGACTCTTGGACGACCGTCCTCCTCTTCCGCTGCATCCCCCGGCTTAAAATGTTCCACAATCGCGTCCAAAAGCTCGCCAAATCCAAGCATAGAGGCAGCAGAAACCGGAACCGGATCACCGATTCCAAGATTGTAAAACTCATAGACATCCGGCATAAACTTTTCAAAACTATCGACTTTATTCACTGTCAAAACAACAGGTTTTCCCGACCGCCTTAACATTTCCGCTACTTTTCCATCTGCATCTACAAGTCCCTGCCGCACGTCGGTCACAAACACAATAACATCTGCTGTATCAATCGCAGCCTGTGCTTGTTCTCTCATGCAAGTCAGCATTAAATCCTTGCTTTCCGGCTCAATACCGCCGGTGTCTACCATGGTAAATTGTTTATCCAGCCATGTAGCATCCGCATAGATACGATCCCTTGTCACGCCTGGCGTATCTTTTACAATCGAGATACGCTCTCCTGCAAGAGCGTTGAACAACGTCGATTTTCCAACATTCGGTCTGCCGACAATGGCAACTACTGGTTTACTCATATTGATCCCCCTTTAGACACAAACGCCCGCAAAGTTATTCTATGATTCTCCAATAACCGCGCGAACAAATGACGCCCCATCTGATTGTACAATACGTATCTTTGTTTGTAAAGTAGTTTGTACATCGTTGACTGTAAAACCATCCAAAAAATCCTGTTCCTGCGGGCGAATCATCACCGATGGAAGAATTAAATATTCCCCCAGAGGCTGACCTTTTAGCTGCTCCATTAAATCTGTTCCTGTAATCAGTCCAGCTACCGTAATAGTTTCCCCGAAAAAGCGGTTGATTACTGCATAGACATAAACGGTAATTTCAGGGAACTTTTCCTTAATTTTTGCTATAAGCTCGTTCATTACCGAAGCTGCAAGCATTCCGGTTGCAAGAGAAAGCTCCCGCTTTTTATTATCGCCGGAAAGTTGCTCAAGCGTTTCCTCCACTTCATCCATCATGGAACGCACCATGCCGACGCCATTTTCAATTTGCTGATAACCTTCATAATAATCCGCTTTCGGAATCGGGATTTCCGCTCCCAAAAACCACTCGTCGCTCGCATGGACAAAACGCACTCCAAAACGCGCCAAAAACTTCTCCTGCCAGGTGTGGATTTGATGGATCACTGCTGCCATTTCTTCTTTTGTAAAAGGTTTCAGCGGATATAGATTCTGGCGGTATTTTGTCATTCCTGCCGGGACGACAGAAACGCTTTCCATAAACGGCATCCATTTCGCAAGCTCTTCAATACTGTAGTCTAACTCTGCACCGTCGTTGATTCCTCTGCAAAGTACAATCTGAGAATTCATTGTAATTCCTGCGTGATAGAATTTCTGGATTTTATCTAAAGCTTCTCCCGCAAACCGGTTGTTTAACATTTTGCAGCGCAGTTCGCGGTTCATCGTATGAACGGAAATATTGATTGGAGAAAGTTTATAAAAACAGATTCGTTCCACATCTTCATCACTCATATTAGTCAATGTGATGTAATTTCCCTGAAGAAACGATAATCTGGCATCGTCATCTTTAAAATAGAGCGTTTCTCTCATTCCTGGCGGCATCTGGTCAATAAAACAAAAAATACATTTATTGCGGCAGGAATGATAAGAGTCCATCAAGCTTTCTATAAAATGAATCCCAAGATCTTCATTGTAAGCTTTTTCAATTTCTATTTCCCATTCTTCGCCGGATGGTTTTCGAACAAGCAAAATAAAATGTTCTTCCTGCGTCAGATAATGGTAGTCAAATACATCTACAATCTGTTTTCCATTGATGCGAAGAAGTTCGTCGCCGGAACTTAGTTCAATCTGTTCTGCAATACTTCCCGCCTCAACATCTTTTATAATATGATGTTTTTCGTTTTTTCTGCTCATAAGGTTCCTCGTTCCTGCAATCGAAAACTTCCTGTTATTCCTGCAATGAATTTTAAAAAATAACATTAAAATCAAAAAAATGGTTTGTTTATTACAATAATAGGAAACATTATAAATTATAGTTTTCTACAGACTGAAATACAACTGTAAAAAATGTTTTTTTGATTATAACGTTTCCTATATCAGAGCATATCGGAAAAATCAGATTGGTTTGTCAATCAAAGCTTGTTCAAAAATAGCTTTCCCAATCAGGCATCATAAATTCCAAGGATAATAATTCCGGCTGCCGCAATCGCGATCACAGCATACTGTTTTGGCGTCAATTTCTCTTTTAAAATAATTCTCGCCCAGAGAAGGGAGAAAATACAGTAAGAAGAAATCATTGGTGCTGCGACAATCGCATTATCGCCGATCGCATACACATAAGCAAGCTGTCCTGCGGTCTCGCAAAGACCGGCAGCAATCTTTGGACGTTCTTTGGAAATTACAATCTTTTCTTTTTTGATCACAGTTACATACACAAATGCAAATATTGCCATAAGAAGGAACGTAAATTCATAAGCAATATTTCCTGCTTCTTCGCTGATTACACCGATTTCTTCATCGAGCAACCAAGCGTCCGCAAATGTTCCAAGACCGTCAATCAGACAGTATAAAAGCGGAAATGCCACGGCGATAAAACTTTTGGAATATTTTTTATCCACATTTACGCCGAGTTTTCTGCGCTCTTCATCCTCCTGTTTCTTCTCGATCACAGAAAGCAAAAATACGCCGACACAAATTAATGCTACAGCGAAAAACTGCATTCCTTCCATTGAGGCTTTCAGAAAGAAAAAGCACAGCAACGATGCAACAGCCCCTGACGAATTGCAGATTGGCGTCGATACGGACAGCACAATATAACGCAGTCCAACATAGCCAAGAATCATGGACAATATATAGCAAAAGGAAGCTGGAAAGTATGTAATCATATCACGCGGGGAGAATTCCGCTCCCATAATCACAGAAACAATCGCGTGTATTCCCATAATAGAGCCGACGGACAATACCATCTTCCAATGGCTTAACTTATCATCCTCCGCCGAACCCATCTTTGAAAACAAATCAGAACCGCTCCAAAATAAAATAGTAACCAGTGATAAAACAAACCACATATCGGTTATCCTCCTGAAAAGTAAATTTATAATCTTGAGTTTTGTCTGGCAGCAGGATAGGATCTGCTGTTTCATTTGTCTGCATCGATTTCTATTGTCGTTCTGTAATCGATGCTATGGTATGTTCCAGAGTTTCAAAATATCCCTCAAATGTCTTTTTACAACACAGTGGATTTTCAATAATAATCCCTGGAACACGCAGTCCTGCTAAAGCAAAACTCATTGCGACACGGTGGTCATCGTAAGTGGACACCACGCCGCCGTGAAGATTTCCCGGATAAATTTTTATTCCATCCGAAAGTTCTTCACACCGCACGCCGAGCTTGCTAAGCTCAGAAAGTATCACGGCAATTCGGTTGCTTTCCTGCATTCTGGTATGTCCAATTCCCGTAATTGTTGTAGGGCTGTCCGCAAATGGCGCAAGCACAGCAAGTGTCAGAGCCTGATCCGAAAAGGATGACATATCAACATCCACCCCGGAAAAATTTCCTCCTTTCGGTCCTTCCATCACTATGCCAAATGGTTCTTCGTACACCTTGCCGCCCATTTTGCAAAACGTGGAAAGCAGCGCAATATCCCCCTGCTTTGTACAAAGTTTTGTATCATGTACGCATATTTTTGTTCCAAGCAGCATCGCCATAGCGAAAAAGTAACAGGATGCAGAAACGTCTGCTTCCACGGTATAATCTAACGCATGATAGCGCTGATTTCTTGGAACAATGTACTTTATCGCTTCACCCTCCTTCTGACAATGCAGCAAAACTCCAAAATCTTTCATCATAGCAGCTGTTATTTCAATATACGCCATTCCATGATGTCCTTTGATGTGGATGGTAAAATCCTTATTTGACATAACGCTCGCCATCATTAACGCGCTTAAAAACTGGCTGCTGTCGTTGATATCAACCGCAACTTCCTGTTTTGTTACACCGCTTGATTCAAGAAGAAACGGAAAATGATTTTCTGTTTCAGAATACGTAAACACCGCTCCGAGTTCTTTCATACTTGCAATCAGCGGCGCCATAGGACGCTTTCTCATCTGCTCAGAGGCATCGAGAAAATATTTTCCGCCGGAAATTCCAAGCAGTGCTGTTAAAAAGCGCGCTGCTGTGCCTGCGCTTCCAACATAAAGTTCAGCCTCGCGCTTTGGAATTTTGGAAGGATTCCCTGATATTGTAACCGTCTGTTTTGTCTCGTCAATGTGAATTGGATAGCCAAGTTTCCTGACACATTCCATCAGTACCCTAGAATCATCCGAAAACAATGCGTTTCGGATTGTGGTTTGCCCTTCTGCCAGCATCGCAAGCAAAATAGCACGGTTTGTTATGCTTTTGGAACCAGGTACATCTACAAAAGCACAGCCAGATCCGATTTTTTTTCTATCAACGGGAGTAACGTTGTACTGATTCATACATTCTCTCATTCTGCCGCCAGTCCGCGGCTTAAAACGGGGCTATAACCCCACAATTATTAATGTCAGCGCAGCATAATAAACCCTGCCATACTTCCGCGCTTTCCGTTCGTTGCTCGGTGAGAAAAAAACAAGTCCTGACGGCACATGGTACAGAGTCCAGATATAAAAATATTTTCAGAAAGAACCCCTGCTTCCATCAGTACATGACGGTTTGCCTCCCAGAGATCAAGCATATACTTTTCGGATTCTTGCTTTTTTTGTACAATTTTTTCTGTATTATAAAATGCCTGACAAAAAACATCGGCAACTTCCCTGCTAACTTCATAACACTCTGGTCCAATCGATGGTCCAATAACCGCGACAATATGATCTGCCCTGCTGCCAAACGATTCCTCCATACGCCTTACCGCGGCAGCGGCAATTTTTCCTGCCGTACCTTTCCAGCCAGCGTGTACAGCGCCGATGGCATGTTCTGCCTGGTCGTAAAGAAAAATTGGAACACAGTCCGCGCCAAACACAAGCAATGGGACATTCGGTTCATTTGTAATATGCCCGTCCACGCCGGAATAATCTCTCTGGTATATCATTCCCTTGCCGCAGTCCGCTGCACTTGCCCGCCTTACCACAGTATTATGCACCTGGTCGGTAAACACAAGACGCTCTGGCACAATACCAAGATTTTTACATAAACTCCGGTAGTTTTCCATTACATTTTCTTCCGAATCTCCGCGCGCAAATCCGAGATTCATCGAGGCGAAACATCCGCGGCTTACGCCTCCAAGCCTTGTTGAAAAACCACATATAAGTCCGTCAAATAACTCGAATGCCGGAAATGAAATATAAGGCGTTTGTTCAATACACTCTAACACGGCATTCTGATTTAAAATCTGTCTCATTTTTTCTTTCCATTTCTAGTCCGCAGGAAATTGAGAGCGCGATATTACAAGCTTATCTCCTTGCGGTACTATATTTAACAAATTGAAAAATACAAAAAAATTTATATTATTTCAAATGCATTTCGGATCAATCTGATTTCTTCTCCCTCAAGGGCAAGAACATCAAAACGGCACGGAGTACTCTCTGGAATATTTTTTTGCAACAGATAAACTTGTGCCGTTCTAATGATGGAACGCTGCTTTGCAGCTGTCACTGCTTCTTCTGGAACACCAAACTGACGGCCTGCACGATATTTTACTTCCACAAACACAAGGTAATTTCCCTCTTTTGCAACGAGATCAATCTCCCCGGTACGGCAGCAGAAATTATGTTCCAATAATGTATAACCTTCGCGCACAAGATAATCTGCTGCCAAAGATTCCTTTTCTGCGCCGATGGCGCGTTTGTTTTTTACCATTTCCCCTTTGCCTTTTCTTTGATATGCTCTAATCGATCGGCAAACATTAACACTTCTGCCACAACTTCATACAGTTCAGGCGGAATAAAGTCTCCGACTTCAAGTCTTGATAAAGTATTGGCAAGACGTTCATCCTGATGAACCGGCACTTTATTTTCCTTTGCCGCTTCGATAATTTTTTCGGCAAGCACACCGCGCCCGCTTGCGGTGATTTTTGGCGCAGATTCTCCCGGTTCATACTCTAACGCCACCGCCGTTTTTTTCTTTTCTTCTGGAATGCTCGCAGTAATTACAGCATTATTCTTTTGTTTTAATCCTCCATAAGAATTTTTATTCTGCGGCACTAGCAGCCCCCTCTTTCTTTAAATACTCAATCCCGCCAAGAAAACTTTTTCTATGAATCGGTGATACTCCTAATTTCTTTAAAGCATTAAGATGTTTCTCCGAACCATAGCCCTTATTTTTCGCAAACTCATAGCCAGGATAAATTTTATCATAATCCACCATCATACGATCTCTTGTCACTTTGGCTACAATACTTGCCGCCGCGATGGAAAAACATTTGGCGTCTCCTTTGATAATCGGAACTTGTGGAATATTCACCTCAGGGATTTTCACGGCGTCATTGAACAAAAGCTGCGGGACAACAGAAAGTTTTTCTATCGATTGGCGCATTGCCTCATAAGTTGCCTGCAAAATATTGATTTCATCAATGCGCTGCGGTGCGACAACCCCAATTCCAACGGCGATCGCATTTGCCATAATTTCCTGATACAACAATTCTCTTTTTGCTGCGGATACCTTTTTCGAATCATTGACATAAGGAATCACACAATCTTTTGGAAGAATAACCGCGCAGGTGACAACAGGTCCTGCAAGCGGTCCTCTGCCTACTTCGTCAATTCCTGCAATATACGGATATTCTTTATATTTATACTCATATTCTTTCATTGCTTTAACACGGGCAAGTTCCGCCGAAAGCTTATCCTGTTTTCGCTTATATTGCTCGCACAATCGCTGCACGCCAGGACGGGAATCTGACTTGTATTTTTCCAAAAGCGCACCCAATGAATCCCCAGCCGCAGCAAAAAGCTTTCCAAGTTCTGCAATCGTACATTCCTTTTTTTCTTTTTCTGCCATACAATCTTCCCCTTTTTGTATTATTCAGAAACTGTTTTTTCATTTTCACTTTTATCCACACGTTGTTTGACCTGTTCTAGCGTAAACTGTCCAATTTTTCCATTGCGAAAATCATCCAGCAAAAAACCAGATGCTTTATCAATATCGAGCACCCCTCCTTTGGACAGGCAGGCACGCTTTTTCGCAAATCTCTGAAGCAGTTCATTTGCATCCTGGCATTCTTCAATCCCGTATTTCGCAGTGAGCGCACCTGGATATTCCGCGGTCAAAAAGCGGCACAGCTCAAAACCAAGTTCCGTTGTCACAAGAATTTCATCATTGATCGAACCAATTAAGGCGATGCATAAACCAACGGACTGATCTTCAAATTTTGGCCATAAAATTCCCGGCGTATCAAGCAGTTCAACATCTTTATTTAAACGTATCCACTGCTTTCCCTTTGTCACTCCGGGCTTATTTCCTGTTTTTGCGATCGCTTTTCCGGCAAATGTATTGATAAATGTAGATTTCCCAACGTTTGGAATACCGACAACCATCGCCCGGACTGGACGGTTTAAAATACCTTTTTTCCGGTCTCGCTCCGTTTTTTCTTTGCATGCCTGTGCAATTACTTTTCCAACTTCTTTTGCTCCATCCCCCGATTTTGAATTTACAGGTACAACGAGATACCCCTGATTTTCATAATATTCTTTCCATAATGTATTTTTCTTGGCATCTGCCAAATCGGCTTTATTTAACAGCAACACCCTTGGTTTGTTTGCAGCCATCGCCTGGATATCTGGATTTTTGCTGCTGTAAGGAATGCGTGCATCCACAAGTTCAATAATAACGTCCACAAGTTTTAAATCTTCTTGTATCTGCCGCTTTGCTTTTGTCATATGTCCTGGATACCACTGGTACTGCATTGCCATTGTCTTATTTTCCTCTCATTTTCTAATCTGAAAGATCGAAGAATCCAATTCTTAATCTTCTTCTTTTGATTCCCCAAGATCTCTGTTCAGCGTGCTGACAAAACCAAACGGTTCCAGCCGCAGCCACGCCTTGCCTACAATATCGTCTTTCACCACCATTCCGATATTTGCAAAACGGCTGTCTTCACTGTTGTTGCGGTTATCGCCAAGCACAAAATACTCGCCGTCCTCCAGTGAGAGCGGTTCTTTTGCAAGTCCGGGAACCTGGATTGGATCGCACAAAATCTGTTCTTTTAAGCGCACTCCATTGATATATATATTTCCGCCGATAATCTGAATTGTCTCGCCCGGAAGCGCAATAATCCGCTTGACGTCATAAAAATCATGTTCCCTGCCGCTCTGCTTTACCACAATTACATCGCCGCGCTTCGGCGACAAAAGCAGATAAGCAAATTTATTGATAATCAATGCCTGTCCGTCGGACAAAGTAGGCTCCATGGAGTCCCCCGGCATACTTGTTTTCTCAAGTACAATATTTGTGATAAAAAATGCGAGAAGAATCACTGCACCAGCTTGTAAAATCCAGGATAAAATCCCTGTGACAATCGTTTTTCGCCTTTTTCGTTTTCTGCCCCTCTGGTACTCGATCTCAAATTCCATACTTCCCAAAACTCCTCGCAATATGCCAAAGAGCGAACCGGACGATATCTTCACCGCTTCGCTCTTTGTTGTAAAACTGTCTCAAATAAAAAATTCTGTACCCAGCCGAAACTTATTTTACAAGCTCCTTAACCTTAGCAGCCTTACCAGTTCTCTGACGCAAATAAGTAAGTTTCGCACGTCTTACCTTACCGAGTCTTACAACTTCAATCTTTTCTACGATCGGAGAATGCAAAGGCCAAGTCTTTTCTACGCCGACGCCGCCGGAAGATTTCCGAACCGTAAAGGTCTCCCTTGCTCCGCCGTTCTGTCTCTTTAAAACTACGCCCTCAAAAACCTGTGTTCTCTCGCGGTTTCCTTCCTTTACTTTTGCATACACCTTTACGGTATCGCCAACATGAAATTCAGAAACCTCCTGCTTTAACTGAGCTGTCTCAATATTTTTGATAATGTCGTTCATCTCGCGACCTCCTTCTTATTCGGTGTTCTTTCTACTTCCGGGTTATTCCGGCACTGTACAGAGGAACATCCGTCTCACAGTTCGCTATTATAACATAGCATTTTTACCATTGCAAGTATTTTTTCTTATACTTTTGCACTTCAGCAAAAACACATAAAAACGAAAGTTTTAATCGTCCACAAGCATTCTTGCCGCTTCGATAATTATATTATCGTCTGGATCATAAAGGATACTTTCTGCTTTGTTTTCTTATCTGCGCCATCTTCTTTCTGAAATAAAATAATCTGGACAATAAAACCCCTTTTAATCAAGATATTCTTTAATTCCATTTACAATCCCACGCACAATTTTCTGCTGATATTCTTCTGTTGCAAGCAGCTTATCTTCTTTTTCATTTGTCATATAACCCATCTCGACGATTGTCACCGGCACTTCACACCAGTTGATACCGCTCATTGTGTCTGTCTCCCAAACTCCGCGGTTTTTTGCTCCCGTCTCCGCTGTCATACTGTCTAAAACAGCTTTGGACAAGGATTTGCTTTCCTTGTAAATATCGCTGCAGTATGGATTTTTTGACGTCGGAGATATTGTAAGCATCCCTTCCGCGGAAGAGTTCTCTGATCCGTCTGCATGGATGCGAATAAATGCGGCTGCACCAGCTTCATTTGCAATTTCTGCGCGCTCTGCATTGCTGATATCTACATCATGTGTTTCACGAATCATAATTACATTGTAGCCCTCTTGTATTAAAGCATCAAGAAGTTTCATAGAAACCATTAAATTCAGTTCATATTCTGCCAGTCCAGACCATTTTCCCTCTGTTCCAGAAGATACCTTTGCTTTTTTCTCCGAAGCTCCGGGACCTACTGGCTCCTTATCATAATTTCCCTTTTTCTGATGCCCTGCATCCACAACAATCCACGGTGCGTCTTTGTCTACTTCATGGACAATCCCACATCCTTCTTTTCCAGATACCGCGTCCGCCAAAGTTCCCTTGAGATCTTCTTCCTCTTTTTGCTTTTGCTCCTCCGCCTTTTTGATTCGTTCTTCTTCCTCTTTTGCCAATCGGTCTGCTTCCTCCTGTGTCGTTAAATATTGTGCAAACATATAGGCAGCTTGTCCATGATATTCTACTTCATACCATTCCCCGCATACGCCAGTTCCAGTTATTTTCGTCCCCGGAACAAGCAGTTCAAGAATATCTCCTTCCAATGATGGAAGCGTTCTTACATTAACCCGTGCGACGGTGACCAATGCAACTGGATCTATTTTATTTACAGAAAACTTTATTGATGTATCAACTTTATTTTCACTGCTATTTTCATTTAGATTATTTTGATCAAAACTGTCTTTTGATTCTGCCGAATTGTTATTCGTGTTATCTACATGATTATTTTCATCAGAATTGATCGAACTGTTATCGGTATTATCTATATTATTTTCTTTGCTGTTTTCATCGATCGTTTCGCTGTCAGACTTATCTTTTTCTGGTATTTCATAATCTTCTGAATTGCTGTTGCTGTCTTTTTTTTGTTCTGTCGTACTGCTTTTAATTACATTTGTATTATCAGAAACATTCTGACTATTTTCTGATTTATCTCCGTTTAAGATATTATCAGATCTATTGTTATTATCCTTACTATCTTCTTCCTTTTCCGGCTGATTGTCCTGCTGCACAGACGAAGGAATATCATTTTTTTCACTGCAGGCGCATAATCCAGACAGCGCGCAAAATCCAAAAACTAAAATTATTTTTCTTACACTCATAGAAATCTCCATTATTAAACAATATCAATCTTTTATAACTCCATAATAAACTATCCATTTACTTAATTTTCGCTGACAATCTTATGCAGATATTTTTTTTGCTTATTCTCTTTTCATGGTATAATATCGCCAGATATTATACCAGCGCCGATTCGCGTCCGACGAAGGCGGACAAATACATTAGCGAATCGTGTGCATCTTCCAGAGGAATGCCATGTTTGAAAAACATGGTATAATATCGCCAGATATTATACCTGCACCGATTCGCGCTCGACCGAAGGGAGAGCATCTTCATCTGCGAATCGTGTGCATCCCTCGGAGAGTACCATATCGTTCCGATATGGTATAATATTATTATACCGCGCTAATTCGCATTCGACCGAAGGAAGAATAAATTCATTGTATTATACTGTTTTCTAAAAACTTTCACAGGTACTGTAGATCAGTTCCCATCCTAAATCTTGATAAATTTTTCTTATCTCATTTTGTAATTGAACTCCAAAAACCCAAACTTCTTTTCTCCATGGATGACCAAGATATCCGTTTTCAAAGTCTTCATCAATAAAAAAATAATAATCACCATCTGGATAAAAAGACGGAAAATATGCATAATACCCACCGTTTAAATAACGATTATCCTCTACAAAAAAACTTTGCTGTTCCTCTATATTTTCAGGATGAAACTTAAATGAACTATGCTGCCAATCCAACGCATACCACTGTTTTTTTCTGCATTGAATCAGGCTATTTCGAATCTGGCTATCCATCAAATCAATCTGCTGTTCTATCGGATGTTCTATTGCATACACAGAGTACGGTACATCAATCTGAAACGGCAGCTCCCCTGTTATAGAATGTATTTTCTGATTTTTCATAGAAGGATTAAATTTCAGCGTTTTATAAACTTTATCCCATATACAACGTTCTTCATCATCATCAATAAGCATAAAATCCTCTCTTTGTTATTTTAATAAGCAAATTTTTAATTTAGCCAATAAAAAACGTTATTATATAATAAAATAAATATATTATTGTATACTGTGAATGATCTTTGCGAAATCTTTTTTATTCATTTCTTATGTTTTATGTATTATTAATTTTTGAAAAACCTGCAAGAGAGTGTAACAATATTATAAAGTTTACATAATATTGTTATGTAAACTTTATAAACTCTTATTTTTATAACTTCATTATATTATTGTATTAACTTTGACTTTCTTTGTAATTTTTATAAAATTCCCATTCTTTTTTTGTCAGGTTCGCTTGTTCGATTAAATCTGGTCTCACCGCATCTGTCCGTATCATGGATTGTCTGCGGCGCCATTCTTCAATTTTGGCATGATGCCCTGATAAAAGGACTTCTGGAACCTTTTTTCCTTCAAATATCTCTGGTCTGGTATATTGAGGATATTCCAAAAGATTGTCGTGAAACGTTTCAACCTCCGGGGATTCCCCGTTATTTAAAACACCTGGAACAAGTCTTGCAATCACATCAATCATTACCATCGCGGGCAGTTCGCCGCCCGTCAATACATAATCTCCAATTGAGACTTGATCTGTAACAATCGTTTCAATCGCACGCTCGTCAATCCCTTCGTAATGACCGCACAAAAATACAAGTTCCTCCTCGGTGGCGAACTCTTTGGCAAGTTCCTGATGAAATGTCTGACCTTGAGGTGTTAAATAGATTACTCTCGGTTTCTTACAACCAGATGCAAGAATTTTTTCTTCGATCGCGCGATAACAGCGAACCACAGGTTCTGCCGCCATAACCATACCAGCGCCCCCGCCATAAGGATAATCGTCTACACGGCGGTGTTTATCCAATGTGTAATCGCGGATATCAACAACATCAAATGCAATAATATTCTTTTGTCTGGCACGTCCAAGAATGCTTGTGTTCAGTCCATGTTCAACCATCTCTGGAAACAATGTCATCACATGAAATTTCATCTGTTCCCCCGTTCCTAATCCATAAGCCCCGGCATAATATAAGCTACAATCTTTTTTTCCTCTACATTTACTTCTTTGATGCAGTCGTCAATCAAAGGCAGCAGGACTTCTTTTCCTTCTGGAATCTCCACAACAAAAACATCATTCGCACCGGTTTCCAGCACATCTTTTAATATGCCAAATTTATTTCCGTTCTCCTCATATACCGTACTTCCAATAATATCGCAAAAGAAAAATTCGCCCTCCTCCAACGGTACTGCATTTTCTCTTGTCACAAGCAGATCATGCCCACGGTACTTTTCAACTGCTTCTATACTGTCCAGTCCTTTAAATTTTAAAATAACCTGGTTTTTAAAAAATGAAACATTTTCAATCTCAAGGGAAATCGTTCCCTTTCCAGTATCCAAAAGCACTTCTGCAAGGTCGAGAAAACGCGCTGCATCGTCCGTTGTAGGAAATACTTTTACTCCTCCGTTTATACCATGTGTTGTTGTAATCACACCAACCCTTAAATAATCTTCCATAAAGCCCCCTTTTTATTATCCATACGGTTGAACCACGCTGCCAACTTCAACTTTTCTGTAATTTTACTTGAAGTTCTATCTTCTCTAATAACACAGATTTGTCAATATTATCGATACTTGTGCAATCTGCAAAAGCATACGACAGGATCAATTTCATGTATGAATTAGCAGAAATATCTATTTTATATTATTGTTTATATTATAAAATCTCGAAAAATTTACAAACTATTATATATTAAAAAATGTATTTTTCTTATAAAAAAATAATATTAAAACATATCAGAAAAGGATGGAAAATTCCTATTCCATCCTCCTCATAAAACTATTGTAATATCTCAACAATTACTTTTTTGTCATCCTTCGCTGCAGCCGCTTTCACTACAGTACGGATCGACTTGGCAATGCGGCCCTGTTTGCCGATTACTTTGCCCATATCGTCCTGTGCAACTTTCAACTCCACAACAAGAGCTTTCTCTGTTTCTGTTTCTGTTACGACAACTTCTTCGGGATGATCAACAAGCGACATAGCAATTACCTGGACGAGTTCTTTCATTTCATTCTACCTCCAGACTATTTTACAATGCCAGCCTTCTTGAACAACCTGCTGACTGTATCCGTAGGCTGCGCCCCGTTATCCAGCCACTTCTTTGTCTCCTCAACATTGACACTAAAAGCGGTCGGCTCCTTCATCGGGTCATAAGTGCCAAGCTCCGCGATAAATTTGCCATCGCGCGGAGATCTGGAATCTGCAACAATCACTCTATAAAAAGGAGCTTTCTTCTGTCCCATCCTCTTCAATCTGATCTTTACTGCCATGATATTTCACCTCCTTTAAAAAAAACTCTATATTGGCATTGCACCATTCAGTGCAAGAATACCCTTATAAACCAAACGGCAATTTAAAACGGCGTTTTCCTTTGCTTTTGCCGCCAAACAAGCCCGACATCTGTTTCATCATCTTTCTGGATTGCTCAAACTGTTTCATCACACGATTGACTTCACTGATATCAACACCTGCGCCTGCGGCGATTCTTTTCTTTCGGGAAATATTGATAATATCTGGATTTGTGCGTTCTTTTATGGTCATTGAATGAATAATTGCCTCCATCTTTTTCATGGCAACTTCACTCTCCCCAAGCGCCTCATCATCAATCTTTGCGCCGCCCATCATCTCGCCCGGCAGCATTTTCATAATCTCTGCAACGCCGCCGATCTTTTTCATCTGCTGCATCTGCTCAAGAAAATCGTTAAAATCAAATTCTGCTTTTTTAATTTTCTTTTCAAGTTCTTTTGCTTTTGTCTCATCATAATCTGCCTGAACTTTATCGATCAGAGTAAGCACATCGCCCATGCCAAGAATACGCGACGCCATGCGGTCTGGATAAAACTGTTCCAAATCGGAAAGCTTTTCACCCATACCGATGTATAAAATCGGTTTGCCTGTCACAGCTCTTACAGACAACGCTGCACCGCCTCTTGTATCACCGTCAAGTTTTGTCAAAATAACGCCCGTGATCTCAATGCGCGAATTAAATGTTTCTGCCACATTTACTGCATCCTGACCTGTCATAGCATCAACAGTAAGAATTGTATGGTCAACCGAGACAGCTTCCTTAATTTCGACAAGCTCCTGCATCATTTCTTCATCAATATGCAATCGTCCTGCCGTATCGATAATTATAACATTATTTCCGTTTTTTTGCGCGTGCGCCATCGCTGCGCGGACAATATCTGCTGGTTTATAATCTGTTCCCATAGAAAACATTGGGACATCCTGCTTTTTTGCATTGACTGCCAGCTGCTCAATCGCCGCAGGCCGGTAGATATCACACGCGACAAGCAGCGGCTTTTTTCCTTTGGATTTAAATTTGCCTGCAAGTTTCGCTGTCGTCGTTGTTTTACCTGCGCCCTGCAAACCGCACATCATAATAATCGTAATATCATTTCCAGGCTTTAGAGTGATTTCCGTTGTCTCATCACCCATCAGGCGCACCATTTCCTCGTTGACGATCTTAATTACCATCTGTCCTGGAGTCAGGCTCTGTAAAACCTCCTCGCCAACCGCACGCCCCTGCACAGAGCTGATAAAGTCTTTGACAACTTTAAAATTAACATCCGCTTCCAGCAGTGCCATCTTCACTTCTCTAAGCGCAGTCTTAACGTCCGCTTCCGACAGCTTGCCTTTGCCGCGAAGGTTTTTAAACACATTTTGAAGTTTCTCTGACAAGCTCTCAAATGCCATGCTATCCTCACTTCTGCCGTCGATACGGCAAGCTATAAATCATTAAAGCTCCCTAAGCATCTGCTCAGAAATTTCAGCGATTTCTCTCACCTGACTGGCATCTCCACTCTCCAGCACTTTCTCTGCAATATCTTTGATATCTGCAATATGCTTTTTTGCCAGTTCAAATTTCTCCGCGAGCTTAAGCTTGCTTTCATATTCCTTTAACGCCTTTGTACAGCGCCGGATAATATCATGTACACCCTGTCTGCTGATTCCCGCCTCGTCTGCGATCTCAGCCAACGAAAGGTCGTTCTGCACGTAATTTTCAAAAATTTGTCGTTTATGTTCCCCAAGCAATTCGCCGTAAAAATCATATAAAATGGACAATTGACAAAATTCTTCCAATTTGTCCTTTTTTGTATCTTGCTCTGCCAACATAAAACACCCCTGTAAAGTTTTTTTCTTTACAGGGGGACAGTATAAGCGATAAATTATATTTTGTCAAGCATAAATTAAAATTTTCTGCAAATCTTTTCTGTATGTTTTTAAATTATACCAGGTTCTCTTTTTTTGTTAAAAAATATTATGTTTTCATCAATAATCTTCGTAAGTTCGTTTTCTTATCGAGATAAGAACGACCACAATTGCAAGAACAGCTACTGCAGATACTACAGCGATCACATAGGGAACTACCGATACTCCGTCATAATGAACGGAATTGATATCGAAAACTTCCACCTCGATATCTTCAAGCAAAGAAGAATCATTATTGTTATCGACCAATGCTTCCACAGAGCCTCCAAGAGATTCCACCAACACCTTGTCCGCCTGAAGCTGATCCATCACTACCGTGCCGTCCATCAGCCGAAAATTAACTTGGGATAAATTGATATTCGCTTCATCACTGCTGGCTGTATTCCACCAGGAACCATATCCAAACGATAACGTGTCAGCACCGGACAGCCATTTTAACACCTGTGAAAAATCAGAATCCGATGTATAATCGCCCGATCCGCGAAATTCATCGTCCAAGATCGTCTGATCATAACAAAAAGTATCGTTTGAATATACGGCGAACCCAGAAGGAGTTAATTCAATTCGAATTTTTGCCCCGTCTTTAATATAATCGTCAACAATGGAATAGTTAAATAAATTGGCATCAAAAAAACCACCAAACGGAGCGCTGTTAAAACCAAGATAAGATCCTGGTGTAAAATACAATCTCCCATCGTAATCTCCGCTTCCAATGAAGGAAAAGATCGTGCCAAGCACGTGAACTTCCCATGTTGGTTTTGCATAAAATTCTAAAATAACTCCCTGGGAAGTATCTTTTCCCAAAAATGGATTTTCATAAGAATAAACCGGCGTAAATGTTCCTGTTCTTTCCGAGTGCAATGACAGATCGATCATTTCCACATTTACATAATTATCGGGGTTGATTGTCGGCACCGGATTTTCTTCGGAATCAGACTCAGAATCCTGATCGGAAACTGATGCATCGATATCTTCCTCTGGTTCTGTCGCACTTTCCTGCTCCCCGTCCATCTGCGCCGCCTCTATTTTTTCCGCTGGAGCAAAAATCAGACTGCCAATAAAAAGAATTATCAAAAATATCTTTTTCATTTTTTTCTTGTATTCCTCCGCATATTTAATTTTTCTTTTTGAACCTATAAATATTTTTCGCTGTTACAGGTTGGTAAATGCATCTGCCTGCCTTTTCAATTTCTGTACAACCTGTACACTGGATTCAACATTTTTCTGTACCTGATTGATTTCTACAACAAGTCTTGTTGTACTTTGTGCTGTCACAGAAATCCCATGAGTGGATTCTTCTACAGCTGTAGAAATCTGATTCATCTGTTCTACTAATTTGGTAATATGATCGGTCAGCAGTTTCATCTTCGACAAACAATGATCCATCGCTCCGCTCACTCCTTCCGCATCTTTGCGGTACTGCTGCCCAGAAGTTGCGTAATTATCGTAATCTGGCAAGATTGTTGAAGAAATATACTCAACAATTCGGTTTGCATTGGAACTTAAGTCATTTACTGCATTTACCACAACGCTATTAATATGCTGGATTTTATTTGCTGTTTCACGGCTGCTGTCCGCTAAGTTTCGAATTTCCTCCGCGACAACAACAAATCCTTTTCCCACCTCGCCTGCACGTGCCGCTTCAATGGATGCATTTAATGCCAAAAGGTTTGTCTGACCTGAAATTTCCAAAATTTCGTTTGTCAGTTCATTTACTTTTGCCACACTGCGGCTGTTCTCAATTGCCTGGTTTAACCGGTCTAAAATCACGCTCAGCATATCGTTGGTTCCTTCTTTGTTCATAACAGCCACGCGCTCTAACTCTTCTGCTCTTTTTTTCATCTCCACAGTATGTTCGTAAATATTGTTGGCGATCCCCGTCGCATCATTCACATCTTCACCGACAGAAACTGTGCGGGAATTTAATCCGCTGATCGTATTCGATACGAGATCCATCTTTGCTGAAACATCTGCCATTGTAGAAGAAATATCGCTGGAATCCACATTTGCTTTTGTGATACTGTCTGTTACTACCGAAAACGTTTTTCCAAGTTCCCCAGACGACGAGACAATTTCACTCATAATCTGCTGCAATGTCGCGATAAAAAGATTTATGCCTTTTACAAGCATTCCCACTTCGTCCAAGGTATGTACCGAAACTCTCTGGGTCAAATCGCCTTTTTTCCATTTAATCTTTTCGGTAATTTCATTTAATTTTTTTTCATAAGCAACCGTTGGACCAACAATTGTTTTTAATGAAATAACAACACTGGCAAAAAAGATAATTGTGATAATTGCCAGCATACCAAAGGCAATTGCAACCGCATTTGTGTAAATCACATCCTGCTTGCCTTTTGCCATACCAATATTGATCTGCTCCCGTTCAATCAGACCTTTGACCTCACTGTTTAGTTCTCCAAAAATCTCCGAAAGCACTCCATTTACCTTTACAGCAACTTCCCGTGTATTATTTGTAACACTAAGCCGTATCGTGTCTTGATAAATTTCCATGTACTCCTGATAAGCTTGTGAAAGCCCCTGATAAGTAGCGCGGTTGTCGCCGATTTCTCCATATTTTTCAATATAGGCTTTCAGCTTCGCAGTGGAAACCTTAATGCTTTGTTCTACTTTATCCTTATCTTCTTTTGTGCTCATAACACTGTGTGTCAACAAAAGTTGTTGCATTTCTTCCACATTGGCAGAAATTGAGTCCAATACAAGGATAATTGGCAGTTTTTGGGCTGCTATTTCATTGCCCGCTTCACCGAGCTGTCTTAAAGAAACCAGCGCGATAAGAGAAGAGGCGATACCAACCAGCGCAGTCAGCAATAATGGGACAATAACTTTTGTCTTTAAACTTTTCATTTGACCTAAGACCCTCTTTCTGTTTGTTATAAACGAATAAAGATGCCACTACAAAAATCTCTTCGTGTATCTTTTCATTATTTTAACATTATTCCACCATATTTTCAATGTTTTTGTACAATTTTTACAATTGTTTTATGAAGGCATCGAAGAATTTTTAAAATTTCTACAAAAATACAACATTTTATTTATAAAAGTTATTCAAATGATTCCAGCTCTTTGCATAAATCAAGAAAATCACGGTATACCGTGATGGTTTGCAGATAACGAAAATCAAGAATAAACCCCGAACTGCGATGCTTTAAAAAATCTGCATCCCATAAAGGTACAACGAAAAATCCTTTTTTATAATCATACTTTAAAGGTTCATAGTGTTCTATATTTTTCCGAAAATATTTTACTTTTGCTATACATAATTTATTGATACGAAACAAAAGACCAATCACATCGCTGCGCTCAAAAAATGCATCTTTAAAAATTAAATGCTTATGCGAATTTTCTTTTTCCGAATACCATGCATTCATTTCATGCTTTAATCCATACTTCTCGACAAGTAACTGCTTGTCATCTTTTTTATATTCCATAAAAATTTCCCTTTCTGCATTGCTTTTCTTTATAAATAACTTCGCCATAAAATTGCGGTTAAATCTTTATTTCTCTTATTTTAACTTTTTAAGATTTTTAAATTCAAAATTTTTATATTATTCTATCGCTTAAAATATTTTCTTTTAAAAATTTACAATAAAATAAGGACTGCTGCAGAACACAAAAACAGCGTGTATTTTGCAACAATCCTTATTTTATAATATTAGCTTATGAAATCTCGAATCCGCCCTGTTCTTCTCCGTTAATAACAGGATAATATTTGTTTTCATCAACATTGATATAAATACCGATGCTTTTGAATGCAGATTCCTTATTGCCTTTTGCAAGCCATGCTGCCTTTGCGTCGTCCAAGAGTTTTTTCGGATCAATATCACGACCTGCATGCTGCACAATCACAGAAGCTTCCACAGATTTTGCTGCTTTTTTTGCTCTTGTAACAACTTCTTTTGTTTCTTTCACCACTTCTTTCGCAGCTTTTTTTGCAGCTCTGGTAACCTTTTTCACTGGCTTTTCCACGGTTTCTGCAATCTTTGTCTCAACGGCTGTTGCTTCAAGTTTCTTTGTGCCAGGTTTTCTGCCGCGCTTTTTCGGAGCAGGCGTCTCCGTTGCAACTTCTATTTTTTCTTCTTCGTTTCCTGCTGCCGGTGCAGCCTTGGACAATTTCTCGTCATTATTTGTTGCTGCTGTCTTTCTTGGTCTTCCCATAAAAGCACCTCCAATTATTGTACACCACTGATAATATTACAAATCCTGAAAAAAAGCAAGCCATTTTTATTATTTTAAAATTTCTTTGTAAATACGCATAATATTTTTATAAAAAATACCCTCGATTTCTTCTTGTCCAAATCCTGCTTTCCAAAGTGCATCTTCAAGCTTTGGCAAAAACGAAGCGTTTAAAAGTTCATCATGATCCGCAATGCCGTCAAAATCTGACCCAAGCCCAATACAACCAGTCCCAGCAATAAAAGCAATATATTTTATCTGCTCGACAACCTGTTGTATTGTCGCGTGAATTTTTTCATCAGGCATAGAAACATTCAAAAATTTCGGCTCAAAATTTATTCCCATTACCCCGCCGCATTCTGCTAATTTTCGTATCATATCATCCGTTAAATTTCTTGTATGCCTGCAGACTGCGCGCGCATTTGAATGGCTTGCCACAAACGGTTTTTTTGCATACATCGCGACATCATAAAAGCCGGCGTCCGATAAATGCGACACATCAACAATCATACCTAACTGTTCCATCTCCCGTATCAATTCAATTCCAAACGGCGTAAGTCCGCGTTTTAGATTTGGCTGTCCATAAAGAATTTCCTCCCCTGTTTCTGTCCAATAAATATTGGGAGAACCTATTTCATTATCAAAATTCCAAGTCAATGTCATCATTCTTACACCAATCCGGTAAAAATCCCGCAAAAATGCAAGGTTTCCCTGACAGACTCCGCCTTCTTCTATTGTGAGCAAGCCTGATATTTTACCGTCTGCATGGTTTTTTATAATATCCTGATAACTTTTTGCAGGAGCAATTTGGTCGCTGTTTGTTTCCATCTCACAATAAAATACATCGATCATCTTCATACATTCTTCAAATGGATTTTTTGCTTTTTGCAAGTTGATATACATTGCAAAATTTTGTATAAGATAGTCCCCCTGTTTCATTTTTTCCAAATCAATATGAAACGTATTTTTTCTTAAATTCTGTTTTTTTTTCTCCTCTGCTTCTTGGCTGTACAAAATTCTAGAAATTGTGTCGCAATGCATGTCCGCAACAAACATAAAATATTTTTCCTCTCATTCCGCCTCTTTCATCCCAAAAACTTTATAATATATAGGATCACAAATTAAAATTTTTCTCCTTTTTACTTTTTTAACATCAAAATATTCTATAAAACACACAATACCTACCCGACAAAAATTGACCCAATCTGTTTTATTGCACTTGCTAAATCCTCGCGGTAATCCGCATCTTTTGGATTTAAACTATTGATTACAACCCCATCGCTTCCCGCCCTGCCTGTAGAATGAATATACCGACCATTGCCAAGATACATTGCTATATGACCAGGAAAATAGAGCAAGTCCCCCTCTTTTATATTTTCCCGCGCAATCTGCTGAACTGGAAAATCCTCTTTGATTGAAGCATCTCGAAAAATATTGATTCCATTCAGCATGTACGCTATAGAACAAAGTCCCGAACAATCAATGCCATAAGTGGATTTTCCGCCCCAGCGGTACTGTGTTCCAAGATATTGTTTTGCCGTTGCGACAACCTGCATGCGAAATACTTCTTCTGTAATTCCAAGATTTTTTTCAATATAATTTTTTGCCGTTAATTTCGGATTTTTCTGCTTCTTTTCTGCATACTCATCCAAGTACAAAGACTTGGGCGCACAGCTTAAAAAAGAACTGCGTATATAACCGCACTCTCCTGCGGCAGTTAGAATCTGTGTCCAGCCATCCTTGTCTGCAGAGCCGGATACAATCTGCGCCCCGCGCGTTAAACAAAGAATCCGCACTCCCTGATATTTCGGGCAGTCTAACACATCAGCAAATCTTCCAATAATCATACTGTGCGGCCCTAAGTCCCACTGTTGCAGGAAATTCTCTGCCATAAAAAGCTTTGATTTATGAATATATCCCTCATAACGATAATGTGTTCTAACAAAATACCAGCATCCTTCCATATTTAGAATGGATACCTTCATTCCGTGTAAAACCTCATCAATTACAGTACTGTCGTAATGATTTTCTTTATGTATACTGGCAGCATACGAACAAACAAGCGCTTCTTTCACACAGCTCCCCCTTTCTTCCTGCGCTTTTTTACAGAAACAACTTATAGATTTTGTAATTAAAATACTTTCTTAATGTTATATGCACAATACCTGCAGTAAATGCAAAATTAGGCAAAAGAAAAAATCATAACCACCCGTCAAACGGGTGGTTTGCTCTGCGGCTATAAGCCGCTG
>CAMUAR010000036.1 GCA_947086895.1 uncultured Lachnospiraceae bacterium
TCAATTCATACTGGAAATATGACTTTTGCATAAGTATGCTCATCGAACTCACGTTTATTATTTAAATTTTTCTTTTATCACCTCCTTCCTGTTTATTTTCCAGCCATGAGCAAAACTCCATACATCCAGTATTTATGCAGTGTTTCGAGGCATGATAAACCTCTTTATCACTCTGAGCTGCTGACTGCTGACTGTTATTTTCTGTTTTTTTCCATCTCCTTCCCAAATATATTATATATATCAAACATCCAAACTGGCTTGTCCCTGTTTAGGACTTCCTCCTTTTCATAATATTTTTGTCTTAATTTCTAAAATCCTCTGCTCTATCCACTGACCGTAAAATATAAGTGAATAAGTAACTCCAGCTTAGACATTTGCCTTCTTAGTAATTATACTTTTTATGTATAACTGCGCCTGAAAATAAAAATTTTTCATAACATCCCGACAAAATGGGAATTCCTTGTAAAAATGTGATAACACAAGGTTCTTCTATTCCACGAAGCCATAAACTATTATCTTGATCTGGCAGCAAAAAAGAATATTCTTCGCTTATTGTTTTATCCCCATATTGCTTTGCAGCGATATAAAGCTGCTGTTCCATCCATTCAGTACGTTTTATATTTGAATCAAAAAATATTCTTTCCCAGCAATATCCTTGTTGTACTTCATTCTCCTGTTTTTCTTTATGCCACAAATAAATTCCCTCGTGGTCTACAATTATAAAAAAGACAATTCCCTTTAAAATTTGTTCTTGCAGTGAGGTATATTCCATAATTCCAAGTCCTGCATATAAATTTGTCAAAAATGATTCAAACACTTTTTCATAGTCCACATACAAATCACCGTCGCAGTAAGTCGCGAGCTGACGTGCTGCGCCATCTACTGCCCTCTCAACTCCAACATCAATACAAGCTTTCTGAAAGGTCTTTTTCTCCGCATACTTTTCTTTCCACTCTTCCATAGAAAAAAGCCCCAAAAAGAAAATAACAAATAAAATTGAAAAATGATGTACTTTCATATTGCTTCCTCCTAATTGCTTGGAATACGAGAGTAAAGCCCGTCACGCACCATTGCCACTTTTACAGCAGAACGTTCTTTTATTTTTGCAGCACAAAACCCAAAATACAATTTTTCAATTCCATCATACTCCATATGAACAGATGCTTTTAAAATATCTCCTGTCCGAAAGGAATAAACTTCTTGTCCCAAATATTCCACACACTCCTCGCCAACCGGAAGATAACCTAAAAATTCCTCGTATGGTTCATATTGCAATTCAATTTTTACATTTCCTAGCACCCCTTTTCCAAGTCCGCAAAACTCTTCCAAAAGCTCTTTTGTACAGTAGCCTTGTCTTTGAAACAACGCAAGATAATCTTCAACACGCGCTATACAAGTTTCAAATTCACGTTCTCTTGCTTTGACATGCAGAACCATCGATGGTATAAAAAACATTAAAAGAACACCAACGAAAATATCAATATACTTCCAGAACTTTCCCAATTTTTCCTCCACTTTTATTATAGAATTTAAATGCTTTATATAACCTGTTTTAAATTCTATTTTTATCTCTTTTAAAAATTTAAAAAGTTTTCATTTCAAATAATTACCAAACTTCTCCTCCACAAATACAGACAATTTCCTCACGAGCAGCTGCTTTGACAAAAATTTGAAAAACATCTCCCTTTGCAAATAAAATTTGCCCTTGCTCTGCAAGTTCCTGTTCTATTTGCGTGCGATAAAAAATATTGAGTGGCAGCCCTTTTTCCGTCTCCCAAAATTCCTGTTCTAATGGATCCTCCACAGAATAAGGTTCATAATAGACAACTGCATATCGAATATCAAAATCATAACTGCCCATAAACTTTTCTATGATCTCTTGATATTCTTCGTATGCTTTCAAAGAAAGATTTCCTGAGCGCTGTACTCTGCAAAAAAAACGTTCTGTTACACTTATTAAATATTCTTCCACTTGCTTGTTTAATTCCATTGTAAGTATTTTTGCTGGCATTATTGTCAACTGCAAAATACAAAGCATGATACTAATCCATCTTCCAAACACCTCCATTGTTTCATCTCCTTACTTTCACTTTTAAAGGCTTGCAAAATAAGATCTGCTTAAAACTCATCCAGCAATCCATATTCTAACAATATAAAACACTTTTCCTGCTGCCGCACAAACCAAGCTGCATAACTTGTATCTCTGCGCAGTTTTCTCTCGATCTGACCATCGCTGCCGCAAATTTGAAGTTGATTGACAAGCGCTGTGAAAAGGGATGCTGCTGCGAAAAACATTGCTGGAACTATCAATATACCAAGTTGTACTTCCATCCATTGAAAAAATATTAATCCCCAGAAAGATGCTGCCGAAAAACCAAGATTTGCACGAATACCGCCAATTGCTGTTTTACAATATCCGCGCACGCTGTCGCACAATATAACACAGCATCCTGGTGTGCGGTAATATCCCGGTCTAAACCACAATTTCCTTTCACTTCCAAGCCAGATAAACCATCCAACACGCAGCAGCAAACACTTTCCTTTTTGCTGTCTGCCATAAAACAGATGTCCCAATTCATGACAGACAGCCGCAGCCGCACAGGAAACAAACCAGACTGCAATTACAAAAAATCCAAAGATAATCAGATTAAGATACATGCGCTGCTTCAAACCCCATTTCTGGTAAAAGTGCTGCGCACTCTGGCATACGGTCAAACTGCATAACCAGCAGCCAGACCGCAGCACAAAATAAAATTCCCCCCAAACACAACCAAAGAAAATCGGATATTCCTTCTTCCATTGCCCCTCTCACTCTCTTGCAGTATAGTTCTAAATAACCGGATTTAACATGATTACTTTTTTTGTTTATCCGCGATATACTTGCATATCCTGGCATCGCTCAAACTCTACTTTTGAAATAACAAAGTTTTTATTTCGCACAACTCTGCAAAAATAAGTTTCTCCCGCTTTTAAAAACGCTGCTCCGCCTGTTTCTATCAACTGTGCAAGTCCGTTTTCTTTGCTGATCTTGGTGTTTTTTCCATCCTGTATCACAACCATATCAAACTCTGAGCTTCCTGCCAAAAAAAATCTTCGATAAAAATTTACAACATCGCTTCCTTTTAACAGCATTCCGTCATACCCTGCAAGTTCTTCCTCCGAGATAAGCCTTGCAAACCCTGACATTTTGCTGCTTACTGTATTCGCCACGTCCTTCGCCTGCCGAAATTGATACATTGCCATTGATACAAGCAGACAGCTGATAATCGTCGCTACGCCAAGTGTTAAAAATCGAGTTGCCATCGTAAGGTGAAAACCACTGCAAAATTTTGCCCCCTTTTTTCCCAACCCTCCAAACCCCCTTTTTCTTTTTAAACGGACAATCAAAACTCCTTTCGTTTATTTTATTGCTGCACAAAATCAATGCATATAATCGTTCCATTTGCATTTTTGATAACCTTGCCAAGAAAATCAGCCTGCGGATTAATATAATGATCCGCACCCTTCTCAAGCGTTGTCGCAAGCAAATACTCTGCCTTATCTGCATTTGTGATAGAATTTTTATCCTCATCATAGTAATAATTATAGCAGACAAAATCAGATGCTTTTGTTTTAACACGAACTTCCGTATAAGCTCCCTGTGACACCATTCTTCCGATCAGCAAACCAACCTCATTGCCGCTCACTTCCAATCCATCGTACATAGCACGGTCCAATTCCTGATAATCTTCCATCATTTTATTATACTGGTTCGTCCCTGTATTAATTGCGCTTTTTCCCTGCTTTGACATATATAGTGCAAGAGAGCATACCACGCACACAATAATAACTGCCACACCGATTACCAATGCTCTTGTTGCTGTTGAAAGCCCGAACCCGTTTTGCTGTATCATCTTATTGTAAAACTTCTTTTTTCCTACTCTTTGCTCCATAAATAATTTCTCCTTTCATTTATACTGCCATGCAGTCTACTAAAAATATCAGTTTATAAATATTACAACTATTTAATATTATTTTTTATTACATCATCATAATATTAGAGTTGTAATGTTCCAGCATCCGAAAGCATTCTGTCATAAATGGAATAATCAGATAGCCAAATAACAATAAAATTCCTGGAATACACGCTGCTAACATTGCAAGATCTGCCATATTGTGCTGAAAAATTTCTGTTTCCAGCTTTCTGTTTTCACGGAATTCTTCGATATCTGCTTCCACTTCATCAAATGCATCCGCAACACCCGTCTCCTCCGCCATTAAAAACATATCAACAATCCTTAAAAACGGAATATAATCTTCCCGCTGCCACAATGCAAGAAATGCCTCCCGCTCTCCCTGCTCGTAATCTCCCATACATTTTAACAGCGATGTTCGAAACAAAGACGCCTGCTCCGTAATATGCTGCAAAAGCTCGCAAGTTGTAATTCCTGGCAGTTTTTTTTCCAATGCCAGCACAAACTGAAAGCGCAATACTTCCTCCCGCCTGCGATCTGTCATAAACAAACGTTCCAAAAATATCCTCCAAAACGGCTGCCAGTAAGCAATCATTGGGACAAATACAACCGCGGTACACCATACTGCCGGATGCAGTTCACCAAACCTTACAAACAAAGCATAAACCACAAGAACCATACTTTCCGCAAACAATACACAGAAACATTGATACAAAAAAAATTCCTCTGCTGTTCGATGGTCTCCAACCTTCTCTAACTTCTCAACCAGCTTCTTTTTCTTTTCCTGTTTTTTTGACCAGTATTTTTTCGCAAGCTCCAAAAAGAATGTTATTTTTGCTAAATGTTTTACTGCGCTGAGAAATATTGGCTGATATTTTCTTCCTTTCCATTCTCCAAGCATTCGGTATGTATAAAATGTTGCTGCGAGAATTACAAGCTCCATACATCTTCCGGCAGCACCATAATAAAAACTTGTCAGCTCTGGAAGATTTCCTGTCGCCCACTGGCGGATGGCTGGAATTGTAAAGACAGGAACAATAATAACAAGCCCTAATCCAGCAAGCAGATGCCGCTGCTGTCTGTATCTTCTCGACTCTTGCTCCACTTCCCGCCGTAAGTTGCCAAGACAATGCTGCAGCGCAGAACCTTTTCCATCCTCCCAAAGCTCATCGCCATGTTCATCCACCGTGGCAAGTTGCGTTACAAGCATCTGGTAAAATCGATTGGCAACGATTTTTTTATATTTGAGCATTTCCTCCTCTTTGTCTTCGCCGCTCAAAATATCGTACATCATCCCCAGCTGCCTTGCTGCGGCCTTTCCAACTCCTTCTGCTGCACCTTTAACCGCATCAACAACATTCATACTCCGGTAATATTGATGCCGTATACTAGATAAAAGCTTTACAAAGTCTCTGTCCATTTTTTGTTTTTCATAACTGTATATCCACTGGTATCCCTCACAAAATATCACATAAGAGAAAAGTGCTGCCAGCAGTATTTTTAAATAACCATCCACAAAAAGAAATACTGCCATTGTTCCCGCAACCTGCAAAAAACCGATCGTAAGCAGTTTTTCACCTGCTTTTCTGCTGCATTCCAAACTAGAAAATGGATAAAACTCTTTATAAGCTTTTTTCAAATACTGGTAGATCGCTATTCCCCCTTTTCTGTTGACAGAGTGTATGCTGCTTCTTCCTGATTCCATGCCGGATATGCACGCCGAATCTCATTGGCATGCGTCGGATGTATCTTTCCGCAAAACTGATAGGCTCCTTGTTCAAACTTGAGAATATCTTGTTTCTTAAACTTTCCATGATCATCCCAAAGCTCTGTAATACGCGCAATTTTTCGCTGACCATCCAAACCCATTTGAAGATGTACATCAAAGTGTATCGCATCAAGCACTTGACTTGTCGCAACAACCTCATTGCGAAGCCCTGAATGCTTTAACAATGCATTGCGCATATAATCTACCAGTTTATCGGACGTCTGATGATGGCTTGTACACATTGTAAATCTGCCGCCGGACTGACATACCTGCACAAGTGCGTCCGCCGCTGCCGGCTCATTGATCTCTCCGCAGATTGTCACGTCGGTATCCGTCTTTTTAAATAATGTAATTGCATCCTCAACCGTACTGTCACCATATTCTTGTAACGTGTGAATATTTCTGTCAGGATATAATTCATTTAAACGCAGTTCAAATGCTTGTTCTGCAACACGTATACTGTATCCTTTGTCAATAAATCCAACAAGCCTTTTTAAAAGTGTTGTCTTTCCGCTTGCCTGCTCCCCGGTAATAACAAGGTTCTGACAACCGCCAACCAGCATTCGGAGCATACTGATCACAAGAGATACTGCTTTCCCTGACAACAAACCCTCCAAATTTCCCGGCGGCGAAGTATTAAACTTTCGTACATAAAAAGTCCATCCTTCTGACACCGGCGGTCTTGTTACAACAACTCTCGCATTGTTTCGAAGCCCTGTTACAAGGTAACTGTTTTTACGGCTTAACTGCACGCGCGGATGGTTTCTTCCAAGCTTTTTCACCACGCGCTCCAAAGCATTTTCGGACGCAAATCCAAGAAAAGACAGTCTTACTTTTCTGCCATGCAACATAATGTAAACAACCTCATGTCCCATTTCTATTTTTTGTTTTCCAACTCCCCTGCAAGACAAAATTCCCCCGCATCCTGCACTGACACTATCAACAGCCGTATCTCCAGAAATCAACATATCACACACGGAAAACCCATATAATTCTTCATATACGCGCTGAGTTACAATATCTAGTTTTTCCAAAAAACTAAGTTTGCGGCTTCCCAAATTCCATAAATTTTTTAATGTCTCTTTGTCAATTTCATGTTGGTTTTGTAAAAAATCCTTATCCACATTATCAAACATCTTGGACAAACCATCTGTTCCATAAATTTCAGAATAAATATAAAGCAAAATTTCAAATCGGTCGAGATCTGTAAGTTTTGATGATCTCTCAAACGAAATCAGCTTGTTCAACTTATCTTCGTCCAGCTTCAGTCCCTCGGATATAATCTCTTTGATATACTCTTTGACATAAACCCGCTCCCTGTCACCTCCAAGCCCACAATCATGCAGCGCTTGATGCAGCTTCGCAATGGCTATACCGTCCTCTTTTTGACTGTCGCTTGAACCTGTCCCATAAACCAATTGTTCCATACGTAGTTTTACTTCTTTTATTACATCTTCCATTGTATTGGGGGAACTGTTATTCTGATCTGCGCTGTCTTTGGAAAAATACATCAATAAAACAAAATATCCTGACAGACAAAGGCATACAAGCAAAATCAACCATAAATAAATCTTGCTCCCCCTCCTTCCAACATCTCTTTGACTTTTTCCTCAAAACGCCCAAGTGCTTTGCCGTACTCATGAAGACTTCCTGAAATACGTTCATCTTCCCACTGCCCATAAAATGCGGCAAGCGTCCCGTCCATACAGGCATCCCTTACTTGCGTGCATCGCGGCAGCACACTGCTGTTTTTCTTATCAAGAAAATTGAATTTTCTTCTTAAATTGTGCAAGTTATATTTTGACTCAGAATCATAATCACCAAACAAATAAAATACCTTATTTTTATGTTCTTCTGATGCAAACTTGCAAAGTACACGCGGATCCTGCCCAATATTTTTTACAATTAAATCTGCCTCTTTTTCAACTCCCTTACCAAGCCCATCCCCTGTTCCACCAGCATCGCACACAAGAAATTCATAACAATCCGAAAGACACTCCATTACAAGCGGCAGCCCGACAGCATACTCTTTTTCAAGCCGCTCCTCCACTGCTGGAAAACTACCTGGCAGTAAGTCAAGCTCTTCTGTCACCTGTCTTGTGCAGCTGTAAATCCCCTTTTTATCCACAAGCCCTGCGACAACCAATTTACGCACTGCTTCAATTCCAGCACCGCACCGCTTCGATTTTGCTATTCCTTTCGCCAGAAAATCCTCTGGTTTTCCTTCCGCTCGTCTTATTGAAAACAACAGCGTTCGTTTTCCGCTTCTTTTTGCAAGCAGCAGAGCATAAGACGATACCGCCTGTGCAGTGCTTATTTGTCCTGCTCCAGCATCGCGAAATGCAATGACCATTCTACGCCCCCATTTCTGCCTGCCGAAAACAAGCTTCAAATTTTTTTCCAACTGCCTCCTCTGGAAATACAGCTCTGACGGTATCTTTTAGATAACTGCGATAATTCTGCGAAATTCCGCGAAAATCAAAGATCTCTTGATACTGGCAACATGCTCTGAGTTTCTTTTCTCGTCCATTGTCATTGCAATAATATTCTTGCTCTTCACATACCATGGTTCCAACTTGTCCCCATCCTTCCACAAACATAGCGCGAAGTGCTCTTGCATTTCCAGCGTTTCGAAATACCAACTGTTTATAAACTTCCTGTCTGTTTTCCATCTCACAAAGTTTTTTCACATGGTTTCTTTCTCCATCTGTTGTAAAAATAATATGTGTGCAAAATTTTATTTCATCCCGTTCTTCAAAACCAAAAAAGATCATGCTGACATCAAATTTTGCAAAATCATCTGGCATAAGCGAACCACTTGTAAAAAATGTTCCTCGATAATCCACCATACCCGAATTTGTATCTACACCAGGAACTGCAGGTACACTGTAAGAAAGTGCCTGCGACTTCGAATAGTCCGCCATAAGTACAGTCTTTCCCATTTGACGAAATATCCTTGACAAATACAAAATTGTATCCTGTACATCAAGACCAACAAATCCTATTGTCTTATTTTTCAAATTTTTATCTTCTCCCTTCAACACTCATAAGGATACTCTTGTGTTCTATCAAAAACTGCATGCTGCATCATAAGGAAAGTGGTTCTCTTTAACTCCTGAATAAAGTATCCCTCCTCTCCGCCAAGACTCTGATCAAAGCGCGAAGCCAAAAACTCAATAATACGCCCAGAATGAACCGCCCACTCAAATTCATCCAAGTGCGGAATAACCCCGATTTGTTCTCTTTTAAAATGAAACTCCGACAAAATTCTTCTTAAATTTACACAACTTTTTCTGTCGTAATTTCCGATAATAAAAAACGCTTTTGGGATCAATGAAGAATAATTTTGAAAGAAATTTTGAATATCCTGCAGATTTTGGCGCAGCGTTACAACTACAAGATCTGCTCTGTCAAGAATTACCTTAGAACTGATATTATTTTTCCTTCCAGTATCAATAAACGCAATCTTATCCTCCGCCTGAAATTTTTCAAGCATTGGAACCATACTGCAATTAAACTCATAATCAAACAAGTCTGGATTTTCGGAAAGGACAGGAACATAGTACAGTCCATTTTTTATAACTTCCACTGCTGTATAATCGCCAAATCGAAAGAACATTTTTTTTCGTCCTCGCAGAAATGGCGGTTCCATTTTTCCACCTCCAAGATAGCTATAGTTCTCCTCCGCGGTTCTTTTTGCAAGACACCTTGGAAAAAGAATATTTGGTATCCCGTTAGGATTATAATGATTTTCAAAAATTGTAATCTTCAATGATGGGTAAGCAAGCACACCAGCCACGCCGATTGCCGTAAGATTACTGGTTACCCCACTGGCCCTACAATTACTCCAGTAAGCGACTTTCAAATCGCTCTCCCTTCTGGCACAGTTGATCGTAGCAACCTAGGACAATAGAATTAAGACAAATAATATTGTATTAGAATATAAGCGTTTTGTAAAGAGCAAATTATGAGATTTTTTTCACAGAATTTTTTGTCGTTTTTTGGTATATTTTCACAAAAAATGATAAATCATGGAAACTATAATAATAGGAAACAAGCCCTTTCATGATTTTCAAATTCTTTTGTCGTCAAAAGAGAACTATAGTTCTCCTTTTAAATTATACGTAATATTACGTATTTTATTCTTGATATACGTAATATTACGTGCTATAATATAATCATGATAAGGAAAGGAGTTATTTAAAATGCCAATGACATCATGGGAGATGATACAACATCTCAAAAAAAATGGATTTCAAGTAGTCAGTCAAAATGGTTCTCATGTAAAAATGAGGAATAATATTACTGGATGCCAAACTGAAGTTCCTTATCATAACACAAGCCTGAAAAAAGGACTTGAACAAGCAATATTAAAACAGGCGGGACTAAAATAGTTCCGCACCCTAAAAATGGAGGCATTATTTTATGAAAAAATTATTTTATCCTGCATTATTTCACAAAGCAGAAGAGGGCGGCTTCTGGATTTCCTTTCCTGATCTTCCAGAGTGTCTTACGCAAGGAGACGACATGACGCAAGCTTATGAAATGGCTGTAGATGCACTTGGTCTTGCGCTGGTTTCCCGCGAAAAAGAACAGCAGCCTTTGCCTATTGCTTCTGATCCAACCACGATTGTTCCAGAACCAGAGTCTTTTCTTGTTGTCATAGAATTTGATCTGCTTGCTTATAAGAAGCGTACCAATTCTCATGCAGTAAAGAAAACATTAAGTATTCCAGAATGGCTGAATGAAGCTGCTATATCTATGGACTTAAATTTCTCTCAGGTATTACAAGAAGCTCTGCTTGCCAAAATTCAGGCATAGCTTTCTTTCTCCGATTTACTTTTGTCATGCCCGCTCTCTGGCGGGCATCTTTATAGGTTCTTCCGTATATTACTCTCTTTCTCTGCTAACGAAATTCAAGGAACGTAGAACGGGGATTGTTTTTTGTAATTGGCTATGATATAATTTCCCCAGTACAAACCGACAAATCGAATTTTTGCTGGAGGAATAATAGAGTGATTTGTATGATAAGGCTTATATCTCTCGTGATATAAGAAATCCGTGTTTTATATGGACTGCCGTCATGTTGGCAGGAGCGTTATTATCCTGCTTTTCAACACCATATCTGGGGCTATATTACTTGGTTCGTTTTATTTTTTAAAGGACTCCACTTTGATAATCAGAAAGCATTTAAAAAATATTTATTAAAGTAAGTTTTCATTTATTTAGGAAGGAAAAGGCAGCGGAAACTGGTATTGGAGAGGAAAAGTCAATGAAAAGAACATGTTCCATACTGATATTTCCAATTATTACTATTATTTTAGAAATTTTGCCTTGTGGAGCGGTATTAGTATTTGCACCATCGCCAACAGATAGAGTAAGAGAAACATTCTCGTATTTCAGTCTGACGCCGATTGGGTATGCCTATTTTGCGCCATTTATAACTGCTTTACTTACTTGCGTCATTTTATTGCTTGCATTGATTTCAATAAAGTTAGAAAAAATGCGTAAGGCTGTATTTGGGCTTTCGCTGGCAGCGGCAATTATTTCGTTACTTCCTTTGGCTTTTGGAATGGACTATTATTCTGTAATAGGCGGTATGATTACAATAACGCTTGCTATTGAAAGCGTTTTAGCAAAAATCCTAATCAAATAAGGAAAAATAACAACTTCCAGTTTATCGGTCTAATAAAAATCCAAAACATGGACGGCGGGACAGGTCTTAACTATCCCGCCGCCCTGTCTGTTACCGTTCCATATCCTGCGCCCTGCGTAACCCCCACGCGAGTGGGGATGAATCTTAATCTTGTATCTTATCATTACAGTATAGTAAAATTATTAATCATTTTAAATCTTGACGAAAAAATAAAACCATGCCATAAATCATGGCATGGGTACTATGTTTCATCCATATAAAAAATAGTAAGTTTAATATCTTGCGGATAATCTCCAAAACAGTTTCCAAACAAATTAATTCCACCTGGATGAAGCGCATCTTTCTTAATTCCAATACGAACAGAAATATATTCCTGGTCCGCTAATCCGTATGCTGCTATGGCAGTATCCGACACTCTAACACCGTCCAAAAATGTTCCGCTTTCTGTGAAAGACCACGTTTTCAGTTCTCCATATTGTGTATTTTTATCTGGCCACCATTCTGGATTTAACGCGCCTCTGCGTCCTCCATAGTCACACTTGCAAAAAAAAGTTCCAGCGTCTATCCCATTGAACCAAACTGTAACATCGGATGGCCAGTTTAAATTGTACTCATGATCCTCTGAGCAGACTTCAAAAGAAAGTTCTGCTCGGCGCTCTTTTACCTTTTTTAACAGATGATTTGGAAACCGATACTCTACATATCCCTTTCCAAACCAAAGCAGTTTTGCACTTGATCGATCTGGATGATAAAAACATCTTGGCTCATCCTCCTCGCCAATCGGTCCTTTTTCACTAACCATTCCGCACGTAGGCTCTACATAACAATCAACATAACTTCCTATTGGCATCTGAATAATTTCTGTATGCTCTTTTGTACCGCAGTCTGTAATAAGCGCAAGCTCTGCATATTCTACTGTTTTGCTGCAAAGCTTCATTGAACCGCGAATGCCAGGCTGTAAAGTAGTTCGAATCAGGCCTGCTGCCTCAAGCACACGCACATGGGATGCAGCAGAGGATGCAGGAAGTTCAAGCTCTTCCGCAATCTCGTTGATATTCAGTTCTCTGCTTGACAACAATTTTAATATTTCAAGTCTCGTCTCTACGGACAGTGCTTTTCCAAGCGCTGTCATCCGTTCCGTATCATCCAAACGAATCTTTAACGGATGTTTCATGCACTTCCTCCTTCCATACATTCATTAAAAAATTAGCTTTTTGGGGGGCGTCAAGCCCGAACGATGATATAATATCGTTCCAATATGGTTCTCTGCGGAGCATGAATTGCTCTTGCAGAGCAATTCCACAGTTCGCTAAGGAAGATGCTCTTCCTTCGGTCGAGCGTGAACTGGTGCTAATATAATATCTATCGATATTATATCATGCCTTATAAATGTTGAAAAGCTTTTCTTTTTTCTTAATTTTTCTTACATTTTTTTTACCGCCTTGCTATACTGCGGAGAAAATGTTATAAATAATGATGTTCCGATCCTTTTTCACTGCGCTGACTATTCCATAATTTTATTATGATACCAATTTAAATTAAAACATTTATCTATTTTAAACCGCTACTTATTTTTATTAAAAAACATAAATATTTTTATAATTATATTTTAATTATTTAAAATTTATTTATTAGATTTAAATTTTATAAAAAATTTTGAAAGGATTTGCTTATGACAAAATCAATAATTTTTATACTTCACTCCATCAGTATTGTTTCGATCTTATATTTTTTACTGATCGCTGGTTATTCTGGGCTTCGGACTTCATTTCTATGGTTCTGGCCATTTACTGCCCTATGCTGTTTCGCTTATGCTATGCTGCTGCGTCACGCTGCTTTACATTATAAAGAAAAACCATGGCATTTTCTTTCTCCGATTCTTATTGTACTTTTTTGGGCAGCGTTTGGCGTTGTGTTTATCGCAGAATGTTTTCTGCTGCACGCTGCGCAGAAAGAACCCCTGCCCAATGCAAAATATGTTATTATTCTCGGCGCACAGGTACGTGGAACCAAACCATCCCTAACCTTGCAGTCCAGAATTGATACTGCAGCAGCATACCTTGCCGCTCATCCAGAAGCTGTCGCTCTATGTTCCGGTGGGCAGGGAACTGGAGAAGATATCTCGGAAGCACAGGCAATTCATGATGGTCTGATTGCAGCAGGAATACAAGAGGAACGCATTTTGCTGGAATCAAAATCCACAAATACCGTGGAAAATCTCCGGTTTTGTATGGAACTTATCCCTTCTGCCAGCACGCCTGTGATTATTGTAACAAATGGGTTTCATTGCTGCCGCGCTGGTCTGATTGCGAAAAACTGCGGCTACCAAGAAAGCTCAACGCTTGCTGCCAGCCAGTTCCTGCTTACAACGCCACATTATTATATTCGTGAATTTTTCGCCTTATTTAAAGATTTTATTATAGGAAACTTATAATTCAAACTGTTTTATACTACAGCAAACAATATAAAATTGATGTTTTCTCAACGACTTTTATTGATATTTTTAAAATAGTATTATATTATTTTTTGACCGATTTAAATTCTTGAAAAAACAAAAATTTTTATTGTTTGCTGTAGTATTAAATATTATTTAAAACTGTTTTAAATATAATTTTACATTTTTATATCTATTATTGTATATCTTTTGTATAATATTTTATATACGCTGCTGCAATTCCTGCTGCTCCATACAGCATCCCAAGAATAGCAAGACCGGTGTCAATACTTCCTTTTGCTACAATATCCGCTCCGTCCGCATAGCCAAATGGAGTAATATACTTTAAAAACTCTGCATGTTCTGACAAATTGGCAATCAGATTGGCAAAATACAAGCAGGCGGCAACTCCCAATCCAATTCCAATTCCTCCGCGTCCCAAAAATGCCGAAATCCCAAAGCATATCCCTAAGATTTCCAATTGCATTAAAAAGTACGCGAAATGTAAAAGGCAAAACTCCTTCCACGGCACAGATTCGCCGACTGCGGCGACTGCACAAACAGCAGCAAAAAATACAAAAAGATTCATAATTGTAATCTCAAATACGACAGCAATAAGCTTTTCTGTCACAATCTTTTTGCGGCTGACCGGATGACTCAGTAAAAATTCCGCTGTACGGCTTCCCTCCTCTTTTGCTAAAACACATACACCGCACATTGCCGCAAAAAACGCTCCGCCAAGTCCAAGAATATTTCCACATTCTACAGCATAAAAGCCTGGCAGAGTGCCAAAGTTGACTTGATTCATCCCAAAGGCTTCTGTAAATGCTCCCATGGAAGAAAACAAATCCTCCATTCCGGTTAGTTCTCCTCCCATCTCTGGAAATATCAAAATACAGATCACCAACAAAAAACTAATCGCAATCGTCCAAATAATAAGTGCTTTTCTTGCCTGTTTTATTTCATGTTTTATTAATACCATTTTTCCTCCTGTTCTGCCGCGCAGAAAGCGAAACAGATTTCACAAATTTTAAAAGTTTACTGCAAAATTAAAAATTTCTGATATATGGTTGTTTGAATCAAATCATAAAATTCTATTTTGCAGCAGTATGTTGTTCTTCCTGTTCTGCCGCTGCAGATGTTATATAATAATGCAAAAATACCTCTTCCAATCCAGGTTCAACAATCGTCAAATCTTTTAAGTCCAGGGTGGCCAGCGCCCTAATTAAGTTGTTTATATCTTCCCCGTACAAAAAACTGCAAGCGTCGTTCTCCCATTTTACTTTATGTATACCGGAAATCTGCGGCAAATTTTGAATTCCGCGGATTGTAATCCGCTTTGTTTGTACTTTAGCTAATTCGCTCACACTTCCGACAGCTGCGACCGCCCCATCTTTAATTACTGCTGCCTGCGTACAATTTTCCTGAACTTCAGATAAAATATGAGAAGATAAAAAAATGGTTGCTCCCTGCGCGCTGTGCTCTTTTAAAATAGAAAAAAATTCTTTCTGTATCAGCGGGTCCATTCCCCCGGTTGGCTCGTCCAAAATACACAAAGACGGCTTATGTTGAAGCGCGCATACTACCGCTGCTTTTTTACGATTTCCAAGAGACAGTTCTTCCACTTTTTTTGATGTGTCAAGTTCCAATCTTGTACATAATATATCTGCTTCTTTTCTGCAATCGATTCCTCTTAAATCCGCGGACAACCGAATAACATCACGGACGCGCATTCCCGAATAAAACACTGCTTCCGATGGCAGATAACCAATCTCTTTCAGCACTTGTGTTTTTTGCTTCGCAACATCCTTTCCAAAAATTTTCGCACTTCCAGAATCACATTTTATCAACCCCGTCAAAATTCGTATTGTCGTGCTTTTGCCTGCGCCGTTCGGTCCAATAAATCCAAAAATTTCTCCTGCCTTAACAGATAAATTTAAATTGTCAACACCTCTTGACTTTCCGTAATATTTTGTAAGCCTTTCGATCTCAATTGCCTTTTCTTTCATTTTTCTTCTCCTTCTGCCGTATTAGTGGCATTTTTATATTTCTTTTTTAAATAAATTTTTTTCCAAAACTCAATCATTTCTGTAAAGTCCTTTTCAATTTTCTTCACATCAACTTCGTCGCATTTAAGCATCTCCCATAAATACCCCTCTGAAGCCAAATACATATCACGCCACATCATAGAAAGATCAATTCCTTCTGCAAACCTGTTTGGATCAACTTTTTGCAGTGCATCAAACGACTTAAATTCTTTAAACTTCTCATAGCTCTCTGCAATTTCTCTGCATACTTCCAAATCTTTTTCATAAAATGCCCGTATTACAAACATACACATAAATGGATGTTCTTTCATCAATTTCAGTTTTACCTGCATCCCACAGTACATCATTTCAAATAAATCTTCTCTTTTACAGCAATTATACTGTTTCATCAAATCCATTGTAAAATCTGCTGCTTTATTCCAGAGAAACAAATATAAATCCTTTTTGTTTTTAAAATAATAAAACAATAAGGATTTACTGATTCCCGCCTCCGCTGCAATTTCTCCCATCGGACTTTTTCGGTACGAATTTCGTGAAAATACACGATAGCCTGCATTTATAACTGCCCACTGTTTTTCCCAGGGCAAAGAAAAAAATTTCTCGTTCACTTACTGTCCTCCTGACAACAATATCTTTCCAAAATAATTTTAAAAACTCTTTGCGGTACTAGTTCTAAACATACCTTAAAGTATATCTGAAAAACCAGAGTGATTTGCAGATTTGCCAAAGCAGAAAAAATAATTTGGTTTTTAACAGTTTCTTTCACATAATTTTATTTATCAATTACTATTATACACGACTGACCATTTTAAGGAAGGCTAAATTTAAAAATTAACACCTCTTTCCTAAACCTCTAATTTGTGGAAAAGAAAATTCTTGCAATTAAAGTGTTAATGTAGTATAATGGCGAAAGGCAATACAACGGAGTACTGCTTTTCTTTTGTGTACCCATTTTTGTTGCAAATATTACTAAAAAAAAGGAGAATCTATAATATGGGATATGTTGATGAAGTGATTGAAAGAGTTATCACAAAAAATCCAAGCGAACCAGAATTTCATCAAGCAGTCAGAGAAGTTTTGGAATCATTGAGACCGGTTGTTGAAAAAAACGAGGAAGTTTACCGCAGAGAAGCTCTTCTTGAACGAATCACCGAGCCGGACCGTCAAATTAAATTCCGCGTTCCGTGGGTGGACGATCAGGGACAAGTACAGGTAAATACCGGATACCGCGTACAGTTTAACAATGCAATTGGACCGTACAAGGGCGGTCTTCGTCTTCATCCATCTGTAAATATCGGCATTATCAAATTTTTAGGTTTCGAGCAGATTTTCAAAAATTCTCTAACATGCCTGCCAATCGGAGGCGGCAAGGGCGGATCTGATTTTGATCCAAAGGGGAAATCAGACCGCGAAGTTATGGTATTCTGCCAGAGTTTTATCAATGAGCTTTACAAGTACATCGGCGCTGACGAGGATGTTCCAGCAGGCGATATTGGAACTGGCGCAAGAGAAATCGGTTATATGTTTGGTCAGTACAAAAAAATCCGCGGCGTTTATGAAGGGGTGCTGACTGGAAAAGGTCTTTCTTACGGCGGTTCGCTTGCAAGAACAGAAGCGACAGGATATGGTCTTTTATATTTGACAAAAGAAATGTTAAAATCCAACGGTATCGATATCTCTGGAAAGACCATCTGTATTTCTGGTTCTGGAAACGTGGCAACTTACGCAGCGCAAAAAGCACAGCAGCTCGGCGCTAAAGTTGTGACTGTCAGCGATTCAAACGGATGGGTGTATGATCCAGACGGTATTGATGTCGCCGCATTAAAAGAAATTAAAGAAGTAAAACGCGCCCGTTTAACGGAATATAAAAACTATCGGCCAAACAGCGAGTACCATGAAGGCCGCGGCGTATGGCAAGTAAAATGTGATATTGCTCTTCCTTGTGCAACACAGAACGAACTTCTTCTTGAAGATGCAAAAGCCCTTGTTGCAAATGGCTGCATCGCCGTAGCCGAAGGCGCAAATATGCCGACTACACTGGAAGCGACAAAATATCTTCAGGAAAACAAAATTCTGTTTGCGCCTGGAAAAGCAGCAAATGCAGGCGGCGTTGCTACCTCAGCGCTGGAGATGTCCCAAAACAGCGAACGCCTTTCCTGGAGCTTTGAGGAAGTTGATTCCAAACTGCAAGGCATTATGATCAATATCTTCCACAATCTTGACGATGCTGCAAAACGATATGGCTGCGAGGGCGATTATGTTGCCGGAGCAAATATTGCAGGTTTCGAAAAGGTTGCAAATGCAATGCTTGCGCAGGGCGTCTGCTAAAACATATTTTTACTTGCTGGGGCAAAAGAAATTTTGTTCCCAGCAAGAAACACTTTTTACCAATTTTCTTTATACAGTTTTTGATATGCCTCTCTGCGTCCCTCTTCAAAAGCAGCTTTAATCTGTTCAGAAACTTTTTTGTCGCGCAGCATTGCGGTTAAAATCGGAGAAAATCTTCTGCCCTCTAGAGCTACTGCTTCATGGATCGCTTCGTCAAATGTTTTTTCCACTCCTGTGTAGATTCTTCGGCTTGATGTGGTTACATTGTCCAGCCAGTCAACCACTCCGACAACATCCACCATCTGACGATACGGGCATTCCAGCCTTCGATATGTCTCTGGATATCCTCTGGAGCCATCATACCAGGAATGGTGTCCTTTTGCAATCGCTGCAAACAAACGAGTCGATTCACGTTCGCTAAGACATGCTTCTCCAATGATTGTATGCAGATGAGCCATCTCATACTCCTCCTCAAACCACTGCCGTCCCGTCTGAGAATACAAATTTATAAAATTGATTTTTCCGACATCGTGAAACAGCCCGCATTCCATCGCATACTCTACAACAACATGTCGTTTTTTTTCTGGATTTTTGATCGTTTTTACTTCCTCAATATCATCAAAAAACGACGGCTGTTCTTTCATAATTATATTGCAGAATGTCGCGGCAGCTCTTCCTACCACATTGGAATGAATAAAAATTTCCGGCGCAAAACGCACCTGAAGCTTCTGCAAAAACTCCTTGTAGGATACACTTGCCTTTGTCTCAACAAAAGTGTAAGACAGTTGTCTTAGATAATAAAATAATGTTTCGTTTTTTGACTCCTCTGGAAAATTCTCCACATAATTTAAAATTCTTCGGTACAGACTCTCAATATATTCGGATCTTTCTGGAATTTTTTCTGGATAATCCTGCAAATATTGACAGTAAAATGCCGACAGTGAAATAATTCCGTACATGCCGTCCACAGAAACATCAAAAGGATTTGCCGCATCCATCAAAGCTTCCATTTTTGTAAGCAGACCATCCAAAGTATCCAAACCGCAGTAATACTCGATCGCATAGTAGGAAAACAGCGGTCTTACTGGAAGTTGTTCCCCTCGCTCTTTCGCCTCTTTCAGCCGTCTCTGATAAACTATATAGACCGATTCCATAATATCTGCAATATCCTGCGGCGTCATAATTTTTTCTTTGCTGTAAGATATCGTTGCCGCCATAAGCTGATGAGTCTGATAAATAAATTGATCCCATGGGAGTTCCGGTTCTTTTTCCTGATATCCCTTATCCTGCATAATCTGAAGCGTCCGCTTAATTAAGCGGATTCTCTCGGTGACAGACGGAAATGCTCCCAACGCCATATTTGCACGGGAGCGCAAAATATATCCTCTTGTTTCACGATCTTCAATCTCATCATAATATTTTAAGTATGCCGCTGCTTCTGCAAAACACAGTCTCATTCGATATACATACTTTTGACTGTCTTTTTGAGAAAGACCAATCATTTTATTATAAAGATTATTGCGACCGATTCCAAGCCAATACAATTCCCGTATCATTGCCTGACGATTCTTTTTTGATCTGACCATGCTTAAAAGCGCCTGATGAATCTGACAAAACAACCCGACATCCAACTCGTTTCTTTTGTCCAACAACTTTCCTGCAAACTCCTGCAAATCACAGAGTTCTTTTTCCTTCGCTTCAAATAGATTATCTAACATTGGAAATAAATGATCCCGCAGCAGTGCTATATTGCGCTGTATCCTTCGTCCAATTTTCTCCTGATTCGCAAGCATCACAGCATAATACTCTTCAAATAATTGTTCCTTTGGCTTCTTTTGCGTGGCAAGTTCAATAATTGCGTTTAGATTGGCTATATATTCTTCTTGGTATGGCTGCATGATTCTTTGTTCCTCCCCAAACCTACTTTAAATGCTTGCGCAGAATTTCTTGTAAACGTTCTGGATCCACTGGCTTTGAACAATGCTCATTCATTCCCGCTTCCCTTGACTGACGCACATCTTCTATAAAAGCATTTGCTGTCATTGCCACAATCCACACGCTTTTTGCATCTTTGCGCGACAACATACGAATCCGCTTTGTCGCTTCGTACCCATTCATCACTGGCATTTGAACATCCATAAAGATCACATCAAAATACCCTTCTTCAGAAGCTTCAAATGTCTCAACTGCATGAACTCCATTATCCGCTGCCTCTACTTGTACGCCGATCATCGACAACAGTTCCATAGCAATCTCTTGGTTCATCTCATTATCTTCCACCAGCAAAACATGCAGTCGTCCAAAATCTGTTTTCTGTTTTGAAAAAGTCTCATTGTCTTTTTGTGTGCCGCCAAGCAGCTCGGATAAAGTCCCAAGAAGTCTGCTCTGAAACAGCGGGCATGGCACAAAAGCATTGACGCCGGCACGAACTGCACGGTACTCTATCTGCGCCCAGTCCTGTTCCGATACAAGCACAATTGGAAAATTCTTCCCCGCCAGCTGACGGACATGCGCGGCGAGTTCTAACACTGGCATATCAGATAACTCCCGGCCAAGCAGCATAGCACAAGGCATCCGTCCTTCATACTGCGCCTCCGTCAGCCATGTAACAATATCCAGCCCCGATTCCATACATACCGGCACAAGCCCGCCATCGGTTAAATACTTTACTGCCTGTGCAGCCTCCTGCCCTTCTTCGTCCGCCACAAGAACAGTCTGTCCAACCGGCAGATGCTGTTTCTTTTGATTTTGTGATGCTATAAAAAGCGGAAGTTTAACAAAAAATTTGCTCCCAACCCCCTCCTCGCTCTGCACAACAATTTCGCCGCCCATCTGATCAATCAGTTTTTTGACAATGGCCATTTCAAGACCAGTTCCTTCAATTTTGCTTGTTGTGGAATTGCTCACCCGCTCAAAAGGCACAAAGATACGCTTTAAAAACTCACTGCTCATACCGATCCCGTTATCCTCGCACAAAAAATCAAACCAGATTACATCTTTTTTGTCGTCCGCATAATGTTGGGAAAACTGAGCATATATCTTGCCGTCCTCCATTGTATATTTTACTGCATTTCCAATAATATTTACTAAAATCTGCCTTAGGTGCAGCGGATCCCCAACCAGCATTTCCTCGCAGACCTGTCCGATCACAAGCTGAAGTTCCTGATTTTTTTGAGCTGCCTGCGGTCTTACAATAACAGCAATATCATGAACCAGATCCGCAAGTGAAAAAATCTCTTCATTTATTGTCATACGTCCACTGTCAATTCTGGACATATCCAACACATCATTTACTAAACTCATTAGATGTGTTGAGGCAGTTTGTATTTTCCCAAGACAATCCTGCACTCTCGATTTCTCATCAATATGAGCCAATCCAATCGACGCCATACCAACAATTGCGTTCATTGGTGTGCGAATATCATGAGACATATTAGATAAAAAGTTACTTTTGGCACGATTTGCCGCTTCTGCTTCCTTCAGTGCGTCCTCAAGGGCTATATTTATTTGTTCAAGTCTCGTTTTATATTGCTTTTTATCGCCTTCTTTGTCCAGAATCCAAAGTTTATGCCCATTGTCAAACTTGACTTTTTCTGTTACAAACTTTGCTGCAATATCCGGTTTTGCGCCAAAAAGCTCTTCTAAAGCAAACCCTGTTACCGCACAAGCTCCCTGGTCTGCATATAAAATTTTTTCTTCGCCATTCTGCTTACGCTCTACAACAAGATATCCCTTCTCTCCTTTTATTCCTTCCATCTCTACTGATTCCATCACCATAAACCGTCCATCCTTAAAAATATCTTGTAACTTTCATGATTATACCACGCCTTCTTTCAAGATTCCATAATAATTTCACACTCTTAACTGGTCTTTCAAACTTCTTGACCTTACTTCCACAATATGCTACAATCCAATATTATGCTATAAAGATTTTATTATGGAAGTTATCTGCCTTTAAAACTTTAAAAACTGCCGCCAGAAAATCATTTTCTATGCGAAATCAAGGAGAAACTACGGTAAAAAATAATGCGGATGCACTTATTTTTTACAGGGCTGTTTGTGCCGAGAACGTCACAAACAATCCCAGATCCGACAAGAGAAACTTCTTGCGGTTCCTCGAATGGAAACGTTCTCGGAATGGAGGATTGCCATGAAAATTGAAACTCAATGTCTACATGCCGGATACACCCCAAAAAACGGCGAACCGCGTGTTGTGCCGATTGTGCAAAGCACTACCTACTGCTTTGATTCCACCGAGCATATCGCACAGCTGTTTGATATGCCTACGGAATTTATGTATTCCCGCTTTGCTAATCCCACGGTCGATGCTGTGGAGAAAAAAATTGCAGCTCTTGAAGGCGGTGTTGGCGCAATGTGTACTTCAAGCGGACAAGCTGCTTCTCTGCTTTCTATTTTAAATCTCTGCAATGCTGGTGATAGTTTTATTGCTGCCTCAACAATTTACGGCGGAACAATCAATTTATTTGCCGTCACATTAAAAAAACTTGGTATTGAATGTATTTTTGTAAATGCTGACGCCTCCGAAGAAGAACTCGAACAGGCATTTCGTCAAAATACCCGTGCAGTTTTTGGTGAGACGCTTGCCAATCCTGCGTTAGCGGTACTGGATATTGAAAAATTTGCGCGGTTTGCGCACCGGCATAATGTACCGCTGATTGTGGACAATACATTCGCCACTCCAATACTCTGCCGTCCATTTGAGTTTGGTGCAGATATCATTGTACATTCCACCACAAAATATATGGATGGTCATGCGGTTCAAGGCGGCGGCGTAATTGTTGACGCCGGAAAATTTGACTGGGCAAACGGAAATTTTCCTGATTTTGTTGAGCCGGACGAAAGCTACCACGGAGTTTCCTACACAAAAGAGTTTGGTGCAATGGCGTACATTATCAAAGCTCGTATGCAGCTGATGAGAGATTTCGGCTGTTATCCTGCTGCAAACTCCGCGTTTCTTCTTAACCTTGGTCTGGAAACCCTTCCTGTGCGCATGAAACAATATTGTGAAAATGCAAATTATGTGGCAAAATTTCTGGAAACACATAAGAAAGTTGCATCAGTCAACTATCCTGGTCTTTCCGGCAATAAATATCACGCTCTTGCCCAAAAGTATCTGCCAAATGGATGCAGCGGTGTAATTTCATTTTCCATCAAGGGCGGTCGGAAAAATGCTGTTTTATTTATGGATCATTTGGAGCTTGCCTCCAATGTTGTTCATGTTGCAGATATCCGCACCTGCGTGCTTCACCCGGCATCCGCGACGCACCGGCAGCTTACCGAAGAACAGCTTGTTGCCGCTGGAATTGACGGCGGCATGATCCGTCTTTCTGTCGGTCTGGAAAATAAAGATGATATTATTGCAGATCTGGAAAAAGGCTTTTCGTTTGTTGAGTAATTTTGTGGTACACTTAGTATCAATTATCAGTGCGCTGTCCGATGCAATTTTTCGGTATACAGTGCAGAAAAGAGGATCGATATGAACAAAAAAATTGTAGTTGCACTTGGCCGCAGTGCATTTGGCGAAACTTTCCCAGAACAAAAGAAAAATGTAAAGCTGGCGGCAAAAGCCATTGCAGATATTACAGAAGAAGGTTACCAAGTGATTATCACACACAGCAACGGTCAGCAGCTTGGCATGGTTCACAGCGCGATGACTGAATTTTCACGTATGGATTCCCGCTATACTGTAGCTCCTATGTCTCTGTGCAGCGCGATGAGTCAGGGCTATATCGGTTACGACCTGCAAAATGCTATTCGGACGGAGCTTTTAAAACGGGGTCTGTTCCGAACCGTTTCTACAATTATCACTCAAGTCAAGGTAAGTCCGTTTGACAAGGCTTTCAGCAATCCAACAAAAATTATCGGTCGTGTAATGGATGCACAGGAGGCTGCTGCCGAAGAGCGAAAAGGAAACTATGTGGTAGAAACCGACGGCGGTTACCGCAGAATTGTCGCGTCTCCAACGCCGATCGATATTTATGAAATTGATGCGATCCGCACATTAAGCGATGCTGGACAGGTGGTAATTGCTGCAGGCGGCGGTGGTATTCCAGTATTGGAACAAGACACGGTATTAAAAGGGGCAAGCGCTGTGATTGAAAAAGATCTCACCGCTGGAAAACTTGCAGAATTGACTGGCGCCGATACTTTACTTTTCCTTACAGGTACGGCAAAGGCAGCGCGTTTCTTTGGAACAGCTACCGAACAGACACTTTCTTCAGTCTCTCTTGACGAGGCGAAATCTTATGTTTCCGACGGTAGTTTCAGCACAAGCGGTATGCTTCCAAAATTTACTGCTGCCATCTCCTTTTTAGAAAGCGGCGCAGGAAAAAAAGTTATTATCACAAATCTTTTATCCGCGCTTGACGGTATTCACGAAAAAACAGGCACAATGATTTTGTAGAATATTTTATAAGCAGACAGCTGATTCCAACCATTATGGAAGAAATCAGCTGCCTGCTTTTCTTTTACGAATTTATAGTTTTTAAATTATCGAAGCCGTCCTCCCTCATACCTGGCGCGCTTTTCCAGCGTTATTTCAACCAGCTGCAATCTTCGCTCCATAGATTCTTTCTCATCAGGAGTCAAATCAAGAGATAATTCCATATTGGTAAGCAGATCCTCATCGAGCTTTCCGCGGAAAGTGCGCAGTACTTTTAATTTATCTCCTGCACTTTTTGCATCGAGAAACAAAAGCAGCTCTGGACGCACTTGTTCTTGTATTTCATCCGCTCTTTCTGTTTTCAAATTATCCGCAGAAACTATTAAAGTTTTCCTTTTTTGCTGCTGTTCTTCTGCTGCATCCATCCATTCAACAACTCCATTGCCTTTGATTACAGGCAGTACTTTTTTAAATCGATATTCTCCTGCATATTTTGGATGTTTCTGACCATCCACCTGTCCTATAAACTCTTTTCGTGGTCTTGCATACCAATGGTAATCCCCATAAAGTGCTTGATAGATTACCAGCTCCTCGCCATCCTCAGAGTGGGATGCCACCCCGATCACCTGGTACAATCCCCCTTTAAAATGACGGTAAATCCCTCCTGGTACCAGTTTTCCATCCATCTATATCCCCTCCCTTCTTTATTTCTTCTTTTTTTTCTTGTGATTTTCCACAAAATAAGCTGCTACTTCCTGTGTTACAAGCCGCGCCTGAACCATGCGCTTAATGTCTGCAAGAAAATCTTCGCGGCTGCTTTTGCTGTCCTGCATCTCCTTGAGCAAGTTTCGTATTTTTTCCTTGTACTCGCCTGGCGTTAAAATCTTATCAACCAGCAGCATCTTCATTCTGCGCGCTTCTCTATAATATTTGCTGTCTGTTTCTTCCTCAAAACCCTCAAAAGAAACTGGAAGCTGCAATATTCCCTGCACATTCCTGATCGATGTATTTGTCAGCTCAATCCCCGGTTCAAGCACATAGACATTTTTCGTAAAATATCGTCTGCCCCCCGCGCGCTGACGCTCGGTATAAGTCGGCAAAAGTCCTTGAAAGATCAGTGCTGCATTGGAAGAACGCTTCAATTCTTCATACTCTGACATCGGATATGCCATAACATCCCTCTTGCATGTAATCTTTGTAATACGGCGCAGCGAAACTGCAATATTTTTAGGCTTTCCCCCCAGAACAAGCATATGAAGATACCCTCTGTCCTTCCATAAATAAGCGGGGGACTGATGCACTTTCTCCTCCTTAAAATCTTCAATTACAATCGGAGTATGAGACTTATTTACCTTGTAAGCAACAAACAGCTGTTCGATATCTGCCGGAGTTATATCAGCCAAACTCTCAAATTCTTTTTCCCGTATATCGCCCTTCTCTTTTGCCTGCTGTTTGTTTTTTGGCTTCATTTTAACTTCCACAAACCGCACAGACTGCAAAAGCACAAGAATCATCACAAAAGAAAAAACGGCAACAAGCGCCCAGACTGCCCCGGCGCCTACGGCAAACATCACAATGCCCGCAATCATCAGCAGGAATAATATAATTGCAGACCACAGAAGCTGTTTTGTCTTTTTATTTCCAAACCGGAGCGCATTCCAGTATTTTTTCATAACATTCCCCAGGCGCAGAAAGAGATTATTGCAAAATAATCAGTCCCAAAAGTGCCGTTCTCCTTTCTCTTTTGACAAAATTTTCGGGCAGTCAAAAAACTTAAATCTTTTTCATATAAAATTTATTAAAACTTCAACTTCCATACGCTGGTTTTTGCCAAAGAACAATCTCTCCGCTTTTTAAAGATTCCTGCACCATAATTGTGCGTTGATTTGCAGAACCTTTAAACACAAGGTTTGCATTTTTTTGCGCTTCGACAAAACGTCCGTCCACAAGCACATCAAGATAGGACAGCATCTCTTTTGTCTCCTCCCACTCGCTGCACATCCTGCCGCAGATATCTTCATCAAACAAATATCCAGAAAAACACCAAATCTCTTTTTCAGGATATGTCTGACGTACTTGTCTTAACAACGAAAGAAGTCCTTTTTGATTTTCATGTTCAAAGGGTTCTCCTCCAAGAATTGTCAATCCTCTTACATAGCTTGGAGAGAGCCAGTCTATAATCTGCTGAATGGTTTCTTGTGTAAATGGTCTGCCATAATGAAAATCCCACGCTTCTTTGTTAAAACATCCCTCGCAGCGCCTTGTGCATCCACTGACAAAAAGAGAAACTCTTATACCAGGACCATTTGCAACATCATACTGTTTGATATCCGCATAATTCATAAATATTCACATTTCTGCGCTGCTTTTTGTATATTCTAAGTTTGCGGATGCAGCGCAGACACAAACTTATCACTGAATTATTTTTTCGCTGTTACAGGTGCAGCACTCTGGCGTTGATCTCTTTTGTCTTTCCGACATTCCAGAAATTCTCCCCAAGATATCCGCAGGTGCGCCTTGTCACATTCATCTTTGCATGGTCTTTGTTTTTGCACTGCGGGCATTCCCACTCCAATTTATCATTGATTGTAATTTCCCCGTCAAATCCGCACACATGACAATAATCCGATTTTGTATTAAATTCGGCATACTGAATATTGTCATAGATAAATTTTACCACTTCCTCAAGTGCTTCTAAATTATTGCGCATACAAGGTATTTCCACATAAGAGATCGCGCCGCCCGATGAAATCACTTGAAATTGGCTTTCAAACTCAAATTTCGAAAACGCATCAATCTTCTCGCGCACATCCACATGATATGAATTTGTATAATACCCTTTATCCGTCACATCCAAAATCTCTCCAAAACGCTCTTTGTCAATGCGCGCAAAACGATAGCACAGCGATTCCGCAGGCGTTCCGTACAATCCAAACCCAATGCCGGTCTCCTCCTTCCAAGTATCGGTTGCCCTGCGCAGACGTCTCATTACGCGCAGCGCAAAGTCAAGTCCTTTTGGGTCGGTGTGGCTCACTCCTGTCATCAGTTTTGTAACCTCATACAAGCCGATATAGCCAAGAGAAATTGTAGAGTAACCGCCGTGTAAAAGCGGATCGATCGTCTCTCCCTTTTTCAGACGCGCAATCGCCCCGTACTGCCAATGAATCGGGCTGACGTCGGAAAGAGTTCCCTCAAGCGAATGATGCCTGCACATCAGCGCCTCAAAACATAGAGACAGGCGCTCCTCCAAAAGCTGCCAGAACATTTCCTCGTCGCCAGCCGCAATAATACCAATCTGCGGAAGATTTAAGCTGACAACACCCTGATTAAAACGCCCTTCAAACCTGTATTCTCCATTTTCGTCCTTCCACGGTGTTAAAAAACTTCGGCAGCCCATACAGCTAAACACATTTCCCTCATAATTTTCACGCATCTTCTTTGCTGAAATATAGTCCGGGTACAGCCGCTTTGCCGAACATTTTACCGCAAGGCGCGTAATATAGTCATACTTGCCGCCCTTTAAACAGTTGTGCTCGTCCAATACATAAATCAATTTTGGAAATGCCGGTGTAATATAGACGCCCTTTTCATTTTTAATCCCCTCAAGCCGCTGGCGCAAAATCTCCTCGACAATCATTGCATTCTCTTCCAAATACTCGTCGTCCTTGTCCAAATTTAGAAACAAAGTGACAAATGGTGATTGTCCATTTGTTGTCATTAACGTATTAATCTGGTACTGAATTGTCTGTACTCCAGATTTTAACTCATCTTCAACGCGGTCTGTCACAAGTGTGTTGATCACTTCTTCTGGCAGCTTGCTTCCAAATTCCTCATTATATCTGTTTTGATATTTTTCTTTTGTAATGCGCAGATATTTTCCAAGATGTCTTACATCAACAGACTGACCGCCGTACTGGCTGCTTGCCACAGCCGAAATAATCTGTGTCATAACCGTGCAGGCAACCTGGAAACTTTTCGGACTCTCAATCAGCTTTCCATTCATCACAGTCCCGTTTTCAAACATATCCTTAATATTGATCAGACAACAGTTGAAAATAGATTGCAGAAAATAATCCGCATCGTGAAAATGCAGCACGCCCTCATCATGCGCTTTTGAAATTTTTTCCGGCAGAAGAAGTCTTCTGGTCAAATCCTTTGAGACCTCTCCCGCAATCAGATCGCGCTGTGTCGAAGCAATGATTGCATTTTTATTTGAATTTTCTTCCATCACATCTTTATTATCGTGCCGGATCAGGCTTAAGATGGAATCGTCCGTCGTGTTTGCTTTTCGCACAAGCTCCCTTGTATAGCGATACAGAATATATGTCTTTGCCAATGTGTATTTTCCGTCCCCCATCAGCTTTTCCTCAATAAAATCCTGTATTTCTTCCACCTGCATGGTATCTCGTTTCATCGATTCAATCGCTCGGACAATCCCTTCGATCTTTCCCTCAGAAATCTTTTCTTTCAGACCAACCTCGTCGTTTGCCTTTCGAATGGCGATTAAAATTTTATTCCTGTCATAATCCACCACGCGCCCATCCCGCTTAATTACATTCATTGCCATACATCCTTTCCACCTTTTTCATTCTCGGCACAAACAATCCAGCAATCAACCATTTTTCATAGATGTGCTTTCACTGAATTCTGCCCGTCTGCGGCGAATATATTTTTTATCTGTGCGCAGAGAAAAACACCACTTTTGCCTGCTTGTCCAAAATAGATCAATGTTATCCACATGCGCATAGATAAAGGATGCCCGAGTCTTAAAATAGACCACTGCATCCAAAAATAATCTTTCTAAAGTATATCACAGAAAAACAGGTTCGTCTACTGTATCTTGTGATAATTTTTGTTTTCACAGTTTTGGAATACCATATCTAGTGTTAATTGCTGCACTCGAAAAAGTCGCTCTTTCGCCCCATTTCAAGCAATACAGCGATTTCTTCCGGTGTTTCAGAAAAGCCTTCCAGTTCATAACCAGCAATTAGTTTATACAAATTTGTAGTCTGATAATCCAGATCCGATAAATCTTTTGGTATTGCCGCATCAACCATTTTTTTTACTTCTGCAAGCGGCGTCTGCCTCTCAAAAGAAATATTAAGTTTTTTTGCCGCAAGTCCACATGCATAGGCACATTCATAATCAGAAAGCATTGCGGACAAAAAATCCTGAAATGATATTTTTCTTTCTACACCCTGTTTTGCACAAAATGGAACCATAGCGCCCTCCATATCATTTTTCCCAAAACCAAACTTTACAGTCAAATAATTTCCCATCTGTATTCATAACTTTTTTGTCTGTGATAATCAAAAATGGCTGCTGCAAAGTATCGTTTTGCAACAGCTTCCGCATTTCAATATAAAAAACTATTTTTCAAATTACGATGCTTTTTTATATAAAAATCTATATTACCATGGTATGGACTCTTCCGCCTCACGTTTTAAAACAAGCGCTGTAGCTTTCATTTTTTTGTCTGAATACAGAGCTGCTTCTCTGCAATATTTTAATACTTCTTCTTTCTTCCTCAATTTCATATATAAACTTGCAAGCATAATAGTAATACTTTGGCAAGTAACCTCATCCAATCCAAGCTTCTCTTTTCGTTTGTACGTCTCGCTCAACGCTGCCGCCGCTGTTCTTGCACATTCCTTCCCAAATATTTCATCCCCGGAATCTTGCGCAAGCCAGTACAGATTCATCCATAGTTTTCCAATCATCAGGCGATTTTCACTATTTAACACTTCATTAATATGTATTGCCTGCAAATAGTACACGATCATGCGGTCAAATAATGTTCGCACAAAAGATAACTTACATATCGCTGGAACCTGCTCCTTTTCTAAAAGCTCTCGAACAAGTTTTGTCTGCGTTGGAATAAGTGAAAAAAATTTGAGATAGTGATTGCTGTAATGACAATATGGACAATGAAAGATCTCATGCCACAACGGTTCACATTCCACATAGCGCGGACGGCGGTCTTTATCCATACCTGATAAACTTAAAAGATTTCTTTTTATATTTGTTATAAAAAATCTTTTTCCGCAAACTGGACAGCAGGCGTCTTTTTCCTGCAATACCAAAGACTCCGCTTTTGGTTCCTTCACTTCATGGCTTTTGCAGAATGTTTCTGGTACAAAAAATGGCGCCGAATTTGTATTTTTTACATAGGACACGGATTTATATAATTCATCGTTCAAACGCCGGATACGCCCGCTCAATTTTTCAAACAGACGCACTACCATATCAGGGCAAGTCAAGATAAAACTTTTCAGCATATCCTGTGTGACCGCCACGCATATTGTTTCTTCCATTGCAATGCAGGATGCGCTGTATGGCAAATGATCAAAAATAGCCATCTCTTCAAAGGAATCCCCTGGACCTATAACTTCTGTTTCTATCAACGTATTGACTGCTGATGTGACGAACGCCCCAACCTTTCCTTTTAAGACAAAATACATTTTTTCCCCAGGCTGCCCTTCATAACAAATCAATTCTTTAGGAGCATACTTTTGAGGTGTACTTAGCTTTAGCAGTCCCCATACCATTGATTCTTCCATTGACGATCCCTCTTTCATATATAAAGTATTCGTTGTCAAATCCAAAAAAGATCGGCAGCGAATACTAAATTTTAATAAATAATTTTATTATTCTTATTGTCTTGATGATTGTAGCATGTATCTCAAAAAAAAGCAAGAGCACAATTTGTTTGCTATTGTTTTGATGAACTATTTAAATCAGCTGAATTTGCAGCACCATTAAAAAAATCTACTTTGCAGAAAAACTTCACAAAGTAGAACACAAAACCGCTTATTTACATTTCTCCTTCCGCCAGCCGGGTCAGCACTTCGTTTCTTCCAATCGCAACCAACATCTCACCCATACAAAGAGGTTCATCCGCTTCTGGATTCACATCAAATCCGTCTTCTTTCTTGATCCCAATTACATTTACTTTATACTTTGCCCTCATATTTAAATCTTTTAAACTTTTTCCCTCCCATGCTTTTCTCACGCCAATCTCCATCATACTAATATCTTGGGATAATTCCACAGCGTCAAAAAAATTGCCGTGCGCAAGATTGTTTGCATAGCGCACTCCCATCTCTTTTTCCGGAAGCACAACAAGATCTGCTCCAACTTTGCGCAGAAGTTTTCCCTGCAGCTCCGTTAATGCTTTTGCGATAATATGGCGCACGCCCAATTCTTTCACTAACATAGTCGCCATAACACCGGATTCTAGATCTGTACCAATAGCGACAACTGCCGCGTCAAAATTGCGGATGCCAAGCGACGACAGCACTTCTGGATCGCGCACATCCCCCGCTACCGCATAAGTGACGGAATCCGAAATCGCTTTAATCTTTTCTTCATCCCGGTCAACGACAAGCACTTCACAGTCATTCTGAATCAATGTATTTGCAACGCTGTTTCCAAAACTTCCCATACCAATTACAATATATTGTTTTTTGCTTTTATTTTTCATCTAACCAATCAAAACCTTTCCTTCCGGATATGCAATCTTTCCCCCGGAATGTTTTTTATTTACTGCAAGCGCCATAGTAATCGGTCCAATCCTTCCAAGATACATTCCAAGAACCACAATAAGTTTGCCTGCCGTTTTCAGGCTTCCGGTAAAGTTTCGACTTAAGCCAACCGTTGCCACCGCGGAAACCATCTCATACAATGTATCCAAAAAATCACTTTTCTGAACGACTAACAAAAGCGTAGTTAAAACAAACAAAGCGCCGAGACTGACTCCCAACACTGCAAACGCTTTCTTTTCTGTCCGCGCCGAAAATTTTCGTTTCATAAATCCGGTTTCTTTGCCCTTTACCGTGGAAAGCACTGAAGCGAACACCAGCACGGCAGTCACTGTCTTAATACCGCCTGCTGTGCCGGACGGCGAGCCTCCGATCAGCATCAAAAGCAAAAAGATCATGCTTGTCCCATCGCGGAAACTCTGCTGCGGTATTGTCTGAAAGCCCGCGGTTCTCAATGTTACCGACTGAAACAGACATGCCATAACCCTCTCCCCAAACGGCAGACTTGCAAGTGTTTCTGGATTGTCATACTCCATAAGAAATGTAAGCAGCGCCCCGGAAATCACCAACACAATTGTCGCAGATACCGCAATGCGGGAATGCAGACAAAACTGAAATTTCATCGGCTCATTTCTTTTATGTTTACGGCGCATACGGTGCAGATTATCCAAAAAATCCCACCAGACTGGAAATCCAATTCCCCCAAGGATAATCAGCAGCATGGTTACAATATTGACCAACACATTTCCGCGGTATCCAGCAAGACTGTCTGTTCCCAGCAAATCAAGACCTGCATTGCAAAAAGCGGAAACCGCATGAAAAATCGAGTACCACACTCCGCGCAAAAAACCAAAATCACGGATAAACTGGATGCTGTAAAGAATCGCTCCAATCCCCTCCACAAACAATGCTCCCTTAACAATCCGTATCGTGATCCTTACCAGTCCCTGCAAGGTATCCAGATTGTATGCCTCCTGGATTAACAGCCGATCTTGCAGAGAAATGCGCCTGCCCAAAAGCAGCAAGATTGTTGTTGTAAATGTAACAATACCAAGCCCGCCAAACTGAATTAACAGCAAAATTACAATCTGCCCAAACAAACTCCAGCTATGTGCTGTCACCACCGTGGTAAGCCCTGTTACACAAGTGGAGGATGTCGCAGTAAACAGCGCGTCAATAATCGGCACTGCCGAGCGTCCTTTCGCTGCAATCGGCAGGGAGAGCAGAACAGTTCCCAACAGAATCGCCGCAAAAAAACCGATCGCTATCATTCTTGTCGTTGTAAATAACAGCTTTTTTTTCTTCATCTTTTCCTTTATTTCCGCACCGCTTTCTACAGTGCAGATACAAAATTTTTATTTTTTATACTACCATTCACGATATTATAATCCACGATATGGTAAATTTCAATAGTATAAAAACAAGTATTTATATATCATCAAGCAAAAAGAACTTTTCCTGCCCACGCTGGGCATTTTTCCTTTGAACACCTGTGTGTATAAAAATGAAAAAGGCTGACAAAGCAGCCCCTTTTCTTTTCTTATGTTATACCATATTGTTCCGACATGGTTCCCTGCGGGGCATGCACACGATTCGCAGAGGAAGATGTCCTCCCTTTGGCCGGACGCGAACCAGTGCTGGTATAATATCTGGCGATATTATACCGTAAAATCTACTTTCTTTCCCGTTGCTTCGCCGCCCAAAAATACACGGTTCCAATCCACCTGCTTAATCTTTTCATAGAGTTCCTTGGTTGATGATGCACTGACACGCACCGTTTTTGTCGGACTGTCTGAACGGTATTTTCCTGTTCCAGAAACATCTCCCCTTCGCTGCGCTGCTTCCTCTTTCTCTTTTGCCTTTTTCTCTTCCGCCTTCTTTTCTCTGGACTGCTCAATGCGCTCGCGCTGTTTTTCACTGGAACGCTCAAGCTCTGCAAAATAAGAAACGGAACCGTCCTTCCCGATCGACACGCCAAGACGCTTTACATCTGTGTCGCCTTCCTCCTCAAGCTTCTCTTTCAATCCGCTTAAGTTGGAAGTCGCCTCATCGATTAAGCCGAGATATTTTGACTTTGCCTCCTCGCTTGACGCCATCTCCTCAAGGGTGTCTGGATCAATCAGAACACTGTACTCCTTTGTGCCGCGCGAAAGATAGCTTTGAGCCTCCTCATCGGTCTCATAATCTGCCACCATAAAATCCATATTGGTATACTTCTTTTTTAACTCTTCCAAAAGAGCCTTCGCGCGGTCGCTCAGCTGTACTGGCATTGCCGCACCCGTCTTTCTTGTGCGCTCAGTCTTGTCTTCCCTATTTGCTGCGCCAGTTCTTTTCTTTTGGCTATTCGCATAAGTTTCTGATAAATTTTTCTGATATGTTCCAAAAGCGCCTAATTTGTCCATTTTTTGCCCTCCTTAGCCTTTCTCAAATCCATTTTCCCTATAACTTTGTGTTGTACAGCAGCATAAAGTTCAAAAGAAAATGTTCAATCTTGAACCTTACACCTGCCGCTGACAATCCCACAATCATCCTCTTTCTTCCATATCGGCAAAAACATAGAAAAAATTAATATGATTTTGGAACTTCACTATTCTTTTTTGTTCCCTTTGCACCATCGAGCGCATCCTTTATCGCAAAATTTCGCATTTTGGGCTGACTATTTATATATTCTGCAAGTTTATGTTTTGTGACGCGCTCGACTTCCTCCTTCAATTCCCTTGAAGAAATACGTACTGCTCCCTGCCCAATCACAATCAACTGCTCCAATGCATCTGAAGTTGCAACCGTTACGCGATACTTTCTACCCAATTTATGCGATACTTTTTCGATATACATATCTGCACTTTCCGCTTCCTTTGTATAGACAATATCAATATTGTGATACTGCTGCACCTTCTCCTGCCCGCCTTTGACGCGGTATGCATCAAAAACGAGAATCAATCTGCACCGCACAAA
>CAMUAR010000037.1 GCA_947086895.1 uncultured Lachnospiraceae bacterium
ACAATTCATCTCCCACCTAAGAGGTGGGAGTCTTCTTGCTGGAAGAGGATAAAATTCTATTTTTCTTGTTTTAAACATTATTATTTTATTTTTATAATATAAATAATAATATTACTTTTTATATCAAAAATGCGTATGTTTTTATAACTTTTATTTTATCTCTGATTCCATCTCTGCCATTTCCTGAATGCAGTCCATCAAGCCGGAATACCGCTTCTGCTCGCTTTCATTTTCAATCATCGCCTGCACCATCCGATCGCTTCCGACAATCGTTACACACTTCTTGGCCCTTGTCACAGCTGTGTAGAGCAGATTGCGGTTAAACAACATTCTCGGTCCGTTTAAAACCGGCAAAAGCACCGCTGGATACTCGCTCCCCTGCGACTTATGAATTGTCACTGCATAAGCAAGCTCAAGTTCTTCCAACTGCGAAAATGGATATTCCACCATTCTGCCCTCGTCAAATTCAATAATAATATGTTCTGCAAACAGATTAATCCCGCGGATAATTCCAGTATCGCCGTTAAAAATTCCTCCGCCTGTTTCAACCGTAACCCCGTAACGGCTTTTTATCTCCCATGCCAGCTGATAATTGTTCTTAATCTGCATCACTTTATCTCCCTCCCGGAAGATTGTCTGATGGAACTCCTTTTCCTTTTTATCCGGTGCCGGCGGATTTAAATATTGCTGAAGCACCTGATTCAGCCGCTCAACTCCAAGCTCGCCCTTGCGCATTGGCGTAAGCACCTGAATATCGTAGGAAGTAGCTTTCACATACCGCGGCAATTTATCGCGGATCAGCGCAATGAGAACCCCGGTAATTACATTGGCGTCCTCCCGTTTTAACATAAAAAAATCTTTGCTTTTATTGTCAAGACGAATCTGTTCACCTGCATTGATCTTATGTGCATTGACAATAATATCGCTCTCGGAAGCCTGACGAAAAATTTTCGTCAGCCGGACTACAGGAAACACGCTGGAACAAATCATATCATGCAAAACATTTCCCGGTCCAACGCTTGGAAGCTGATTGACGTCCCCCACAAATATAACTCTTGTTCCAACCAAAACCGCCCGCAGCAGCGCGTGCATTAAACTGATATCCACCATAGAAACTTCGTCGATAATCAGCACGTCTGTCTCCAGCGGATTGCCCTCATTCCTCTCAAAGCGAACCGCAGAGTCATTGGCAGTATCTATTCCGTGGGACAACTCCAAAAGCCGATGAATTGTGCTTGCCTCGTGTCCGGTGGTCTCTTTCATGCGCTTTGCAGCGCGCCCTGTCGGAGCCGCAAGAAGAATCTCCATCCCTTCTGTCTCAAAAAAGCGGATAATTGCATTGATTGTTGTTGTTTTTCCTGTTCCTGGACCTCCGGTCAGCAAAAATACACCACTCTGCGCAGCAGCAATAACCGCCTGCGCCTGGTGCTCATCCAGCTTGACGTTCAAATCCTTCTGCAGCCCGGCAAGCTTCACCGCAAGTTCAGCTTCAGAAAGATCGTAAGATACATTTAAATCAATCAGCATACGCGCGGTGTTTAATTCCATATAATAATAATTTGCCGCGTACACTCTTGGGTCGTCCTCTTCACCCTTGGAAAAAATTACTTTCCTCTCAATCTGCAATTCTCCCAGTATTTCTGTAAGCGACGCGGCAGGTATTCCCAAAATCAGCGAAGTTTGATAGAGCAGTTCCTTCTGCGGCAAAAACACATGCCCGCTGCCTGCTGCCTGCGAGAGCGCGTACAAAATCCCCGCGCGCAGACGATGACTGGAATCCTGCCGGATACCGACTTTTGATGCGATATCATCCGCAATCTTAAATCCGACGCCATGGATATCTTCCGCAAGTCGATAAGGATTTTCCTTTACAATTTCCTGCATTTTATCGCCGTACTTCTGATATATTTTTACCGCAAGTCCTGTTGTAATGCCATACTGCTGCAAAAATACCATCGCATTGCGCATTCCGCGTTTCTCCTCAAACTGCACCGCAAAATCCTGCGCCATCTTTTCACTGATGCCCTTAACCTGTGCCAGCCGCTCCGGCTCTTCATCTATAATCCGAAAGGTATCTGTTTTAAATTTTTTTACAATGCGCGCCGCCAGTGCCGGACCGATGCCGCGGATTGCCCCGGAACCGAGATATCTCTCCATTGCGACGATATTCTCCGGCTCTTTGATTTCGTAGGACTTAACCTGAAATTGCTCCCCGTAAACCGGATGGGCGATAAAGCCGCCCGTCATGCTTAAAAATTCTCCCTCTCCGATAAAAGTGAACGTACCGACGCAGGTCAATTCGTCCTCCTTTGTTGAGAGCGTCAGAACTGTATATCCGTTCTCCGCATTGCGGAATATAATTTTTTCAACGTAACCTTCAAACACCTCTTCCAATGCAATAATCCCTTTCCTAAATAAAAGCTCCCCAACAGCCTAAGCTCTATGCAGTTATATAGTTAAAATATTTAAAAGCAAGCAGACGTATGAAATCGAGCAGGGAAGGATTGCTTCCCTTATGCGGGCAATAGGCAGATGAGGCTGCGCATAAAATACAGCCGGGCAGATATTGCCCGGCCAAAAATATACCGCCTTATCACAGCACGCCTTGCTCCCGCTTCATTGCTTCATAAAGCTGCTGCGCCAATCCGAGCTCACCACGATCCGCAATCGATGTTGCAACCTGCTCATAAAGCATGTCGCCAAATTGCTCCATGTACTCGTTCTCCTCTTCCTCCTCATCCTTTGGAATCGTTTTCTCCATACCCTTAAACATCTGTTCTACAAGATAAGCTTCAAACTCTTTGCAGGACTCCAAAAGTTCCTCGTCGGTCGCCTTTGCAGCATCCAGCGAACCAAGCGAAGACTGCAGCCTGGAAGCCTTGGATTCCGAGGAAGAATTTATTAAATTTCCCAAATAATAATCCGCACCACCAACGGACAAACTCATATTTAATCCCCTTTTCTACCATATAAAGATTTCTTCACATTTCTTTTTCATATTTCACCAGTTTACAAGTTTTTTGAAATCAAAAACCTGCAAACAGATGTTTTATATTTACTAACCGCGCAGATTATTTGCCTGCTGCAGCATCTCATCCGAGGCTGTGATCACCTTTGAATTCATCTCATAAGCGCGCTGTGTCACAATCAAATCCACAATCTCATCCGCCGTATGTACATTTGATGCTTCCAGATATTTTGTTAAAATCCTGCTTGTTTTTAAAACCGGATTCTCACTTTCCAACCGCGCTGCCCCAGAAGCATCGCTCTCCTGGAACAGACTTCCCGACATTCTTAAAAGACCTGCCGGATTGTTAAACTGTGCAATTCCGATTCTTGTGTTCGTCGGCTCAGCAAGTCCTGTCTCTGCGTTTGGCAGACAGATATAACCCACCGAATCAATGCTGATTTTTGAAGTATCCATCGCCCCGTCAAATCGGATTACATTTCCGTTTGTATCAAGCAGCTGATAGCCGTCTGGATTTGCAAGCGAAAGCGTACCGTCTGTATTTCTCGCAAGAGTAAAGGAACCGTTTCTTGTGTATGCTGTTGTTCCATCCCCCATCCTTACCGGGAAAAAGCCGTTGCCGTCAATCGCCATATCAAAAGCATTGCCCGTCTCATTTACCGGACCTTGATCAAAATTTGAAATAATGGATGCGACGCGCACACCTGAACCAACCTGACCAATTACCGGCTTTGGATCGCCTTCATTATTTGTTGTTTTTCTCTGAAGTTTCGAATAAAGCAGCGATTGAAACACTGCAGATTCCTTTTTATACCCTGTTGTATTAACGTTTGACAAATTATTTGCTATATTGTCTAAGCTCGTCTGCTGTGCAATCATACCTGACGCGCCCGTCCAAAGTGCTCTCATCATAATGCTATACCTCTTTCCCTATGTGAACTACCCACCGTCTAAAACCAGTGGGATTGCGGCAGCCTCATTTTCAACTCACAATTTAATACCGCGCGGAAACTTTCGCCAAAATATTATCAGCCGGATACTCGACCAATCGAATTTGCTGCCTGTTCCAGAGTGCCGTCAATGGTCTGAATTACTTTCTGTCCCGCTTCATAAGCTCTTGTAATTGTAATCATATTGACCATCTCGCTGACAACATTGACGTTTGACTGCTCTGTATAATACTGCCGAATCATCCCGGAAGCTTCTTTCTCTCTTGCACCGTTCACTGGGAAGCAGCGCGTTTCGCCAAATTTTTTAAGATAATCATAATCTTCGAAATCCGTCAATGTAATTGTATCAATATATTGACCGTCCGCATACACACCGCCGCTTAAGTCTACCCGGACTTCGCCCGCGTCAACTGGGATCTGCAAAAAGCCTCCGTTCGCCATCAGATGATTTCCATCTGGATCTACAACATAGCCCTCATTTGTCACAGTAAACTGTCCTGCGCGTGTGTACTGTGTCGAAGTCACGCCATCTTTGTTTGTGTAAGAGACAGCAAAAAAACCGTCGCCATCAATCGCAAAATCAAATGTATTTCCTGTCTCACGCAAAGAACCATCCTTGTAATCTGTATAGACTTCGCCGATTTTTACTCCAAGACTCAGTGTTCCAATCTTCTCTTTTCGCCAATCGACCGAGGCATCCCGAATCTTTACCGCCAGATGTTCGTCGAAAGACTGGCTGGTCACCCCTTCTTTCTTATAGCCAACGGTCGCTGAATTCGCCAGATTATTTGCGATAACATCCAAACGTTTCTGCTCGGTCACCATTCCAGTCCATGCACTGTATAAGCTTCTGACCATCTTCTGTTACACCTTTCCTCTCTAAACGGCTGACTGCCGCACTTCCTAAAAACGGACTCACTTTGTTTTCCATTCCAATTTTATTTTATATTTCCTGCAGTAGTTTGTATCCTGTTTTTAATTTAAAGGTTTGCTGCTGCCAAGAAACTCAACAAACTTTCCGGTGCCAATTGCGACCGCTGTCATTGGGTCTTCCGCCGTCATCGTTGTGATTCCGGTTTTTTCCTCAATCAGTTCCTCCAACCCATAAAGCAGACAGCCGCCTCCCGTCAAAACAATTCCGCGGTCCGCGATATCTGCGGCAAGTTCCGGCGGCGTTTTCTCCAGCACGCTGTGGACTGCCTCCACAATCTGCGAGGTGGTCTCGCGCAGCGCCTCCTCGGTTTCTTCTGATGTAACAGAAATTGTTTTTGGAAGCCCTGTTACAAGATTTCGCCCGCGGACGTCCATCGCAACTGTCTCCGGTCTGCGGTACGCGGAACCAATTTTTATCTTGATATCCTCCGCCGTCCGTTCACCGATCAGCAGATTATGCTTTTTTCTCATATAGCGGACAATCGCTTCATCAAAATCATCCCCTGCAATCTTGATCGAAGTACTGACAACTGTACCGCCAAGCGAAATTACCGCAATATCTGTCGTGCCGCCCCCGATATCGACAATCATATTGCCGCATGGTCTTGAAATATCAATCCCTGCGCCGATCGCAGCTGCAATCGGCTCCTCGATAATGGCAACTTCTCTGGCTCCCGCTGTATAAGTCGCATCCTCCACGGCTTTTTTCTCCACCTCTGTAACACCGCTTGGCACGCAGACACTGATGATAGGCTTGCGGAACCTCTGCTTGCCAACCGCTTTATGAATAAAATATTTTAACATCTTTTCTGTTACAGTATAATCTGAGATAACGCCCTGACGAAGCGGACGCACTGCCACAATATTGCCTGGTGTACGACCAAGCATCAATCTCGCTTCCTCACCGATCGCCTTGATGCGGTTTGTATCTCTGTCAAATGCCACTACAGAAGGCTCCTTAAGCACTACACCTTTTCCTCTTATATATACAAGTACACTTGCTGTTCCCAAGTCAATTCCAATATCGCTGCCGCTCATTGCCTTCTCCTTTCAAAACTCCATTCTCACGTCTATGTCCACGCTTCAAAAACGCTACCTCCCGCACCCTGTTTTTGCAGACTGCAGGACGTAACTTAGAATAACGCATTTTATCCAAGTCTAAACATATTCCATTATATTATAAACGCTATATATGAATTTTTCAAAGGATTTTTTCAAAAGTTTTCAATTTCTTGCCGTTTTCGGTGTATCTTTCTGCATTTTTCTCTATTATAGCAGTAAAATCCCACGGACTTGTGATATTTTTCTCATTTAAAAAGCGGACTGCTGTATTGAAACAATAGGAAAAGACAATCGATTTTTACATCAGCCAACGGCCAAATCCACCTGCTGAACCATGCCGGCTGTGCCATTTTCTTTTAAATAAATACCGCTGCTTCTCACAACTGCATTTGTTGTGTTATCGTCCTTGGAATTTAAAGAAAATTGTGTTGACGTACTCCCAAGATAAATCGCGCCAATCCCTGCAACGCCAAGTGCCACAAGCTTATCGTTTCCTGATTCGTCTTTTGTCCAGATCCTTAAACGGTTAAATATCTCATCCTTCTCGTCGATCCAGCCATTGCCATCCATATCAAACACTGCTAAATCTGCAAAGCCATTTCCGCTTTTTGTCCCAAACAGTTCGCTGCCGTCATTGATTTTACCGTCCCCGTTTCGGTCAAGCGCAAGAAAACCGCATCCCTTTGCAAGAAGAGAAATATTGTCCATCTCTCCGTCACAATCAATATCAAATAAAAATTTTTGATCGGATACCCCGACAGGACCACCGTCCAGCGAAATTACAAGAGGATCCATCAACTGTGCCGCCCCGAAATCAATATCAACCTGCGTATACTGCGTAAATGTGCGCGACATCATCGCTTCTAAATCAATTTCAATCTTTCTGCCGTCCTCCGTTACCACCGTCCCGGACGAATAAAACGACATGCTTTCTTTTTCTTCATAAAACGACCGAACGCTTACTGTTCCAGCAAATGCCTGCGTTGGTCTTACGGATACATTCTGTCCTGGCAGTCCAATATTTAAAACTGCGTCGTCAATCTGTCTCTGATATTGATTTAACATCTGACTTAAAAGATCTTTTTGTGAAACCTTTTTAGAACTCATTTCACGCTTTCCCGACAGCATCATAAGCAGGTTCTTTAACCCGTTATATTCCACCTTGTCCTTGCCGGAATAGATCGCATCATCTTTTGCCGCGACAAACAGACGTTCATAGTCTGACTGCATTCCAGTAAGCAGCGCTCCATATCCATTTGTTTTTCCTTCTTGTTTTTCGCCTGAAAACTGTTCGCTATCCGTAGCTGAGGGCGTTGCTGCCAAAGCGCTGCCCGTTCGTCTGACTGTGCTCCCCCAGCCCGTAAAGCCGACAGTTTCCGCATTTGTCCGCGAATATTGATGATTTCCTCTCATCGCAACATTGCTTGACTGTATCACCATACGTCACACCTCCATGTATTTTATTGCTGCGGCAAGATTCAGGCTGCTCTACACCGCAGGCAGAAACAGCGGTTTTTAACCCCCGCAGTCCCGATAATTGTAATATCGGCATAAAATATAATTTGCATTAGCACCACGTTTATGATAAGATAAAACAAGCGTTCACAATGACAAAAGTCAAGGAGGAATATCCCTTATGGCATATATTATTACGAATCATCCAGAAAATTCTGTTGCCAAACAGCCAAACACCCCTGAAAATAACACGAATTCTGATTCAGACCTTTCCAGAATGAACGCTGAAATTCTTCTTGTCGGTCGCTTTCATGCTTTGACGCTCTGCCGAGCTGTACTGTTCTGCCTTTTCACTGGATTTGAAATTATCCATGCGATCTATGGGTTTCATACGAGTTCAAGTATGACAATTATGCTTTTTTCCATTATATCTCCATGGATACTGGAAGCTGTACTTTCCCCACACATAAAAAAAACGGCGGTAGTACTTCCTTTTTTAAGAAAACACTACCACTATTCTTCCCTGCGCTACGCTGCAAACAACATTTGTTTTTTCCTGTGCTGCCTGCTGCTTATATTATGGCAGAGACATAATTCCTATCCGGTATATCCGTTTGAATGGCTCTACCGCGCGCCGTCAATTTTCCTGTTTATCATCGCATCTCTTCGTATTCTGCTCTCCCTTTTCCTGCCCGGTCATATCCGGCGCCGGATGCTCCATGGAAAAATGTGAGATTGTTTTGCACTTAGATACGTTCCTTTCCGCGTCCGTGGGCAGAAAAAAACAGGGAATACCAATTTGGTATTCCCTGTTTCTCTTTTTACAAAATCTCAATCCGATTCAAATACTTTTCTTTGTACATCTCAATATACTGACGGTATCTTGGATCCATTCCCTCATGAAGATCATCCTGATATTTCTTTCGATCAAACGCCTCATGAACTGTCAATTTCTGCATCAAGTAAATTGCGATGTTTGAACAATGATCTGAGATTCGCTCTGTGTTTGTCAGAACTTCTGTAAAACTGATGCCGTTGTCCGCCGTGCAGACGCCGCCGCGAAGCCTTTTTATATGATTGCGTTTCAAGCGTTCCACAATATCGTCAACAACCTCTTCCATCGGCTCAACATAGGCAATTTTATTTAAGTCATCGCTCTTATAAGCCTCGACCGTCAAATCAATTACATTGCGAATTGCATCAAATAAAACTTCTAATTCCTTTTTCGCATCTGGAGTGAATGTACTTTTATTCTCATGCATATACTCTGCGGTTTCTGCCAGATTTACACAATAATCTCCGATTCTCTCAAAATCACTGACAGACTGCAAAATCTCCGTGGCCAGATGGGAATCTTCCTCGGTCATTGTATGGTAAGTGACATTCACCATGTAGGCGTTAATCCCCGCCTCACTCTTATCAAGAAACTCTTCCCCCGTCTGCATCTGCGCCACAACTTTATCAGAATAGCCATTCAACACAAGATCCGCCACAATCGCCACATTTTCCTTCACGACATTGCACATATCAAAAAGCACTTTTCGGCACTGCCCCATAGCTACCTGAGGATTCTTTAAAAATGCGTCGTCCAGACAGTCAAGCGTTCGTTTTTCTTTTACCTCGTTACCATCTCGAACTATTTTATGTAAGAGCTTGTCCATCTGATTTACAAATGGCATCAACACAAGCGCCGCGATAATGTTGATACCAGAGTGCATATTGGCAATATCACCGCGGTTTACAACACTATCCATCGCTGCAAAATCAATCACCGCATCCAGTCCATACACACCGATGCCAAACAGCAAAAGACTAAACACATTAAACAGCACATAGCACAAAGAAGCTCTCTTTGCATCTTTATTATTTCCAATACTTGCAAGAACCACCGGCACGCACTTGCCGATATTCTGCCCCAAAAGAATTGGAAATGCTGTTGCTACAGTAATGGAGCCGGACGCGGACAGCGCCTGCAAAATACCGACGGACGCGGATGAACTCTGGATTACCGCAGTCAGCAAAAGCCCCGCCACAATTCCAATAAACGGATTTCCAAATGATACAAACAATTCTTTAAACCATTCTGCTTCTTTTAAAGGCTCAAATGTCCTCTCCATCGTCGTCATGCCCCAGAATACAATACCAAATCCCATTAACAGATTTGAAATATTTTTCATCTTTCGTTTTTTCGCAAGCAGTCCGATTCCTGCACCTGCAATAATGATAATCGGCGCAAAAGATGACGGCTTAAACATCGAGAGCAGAACACCGCCGGAACTAAGATCACCGAGCCGCAGAAGCTGTGCGGTTGCCGTAGAACCGATATTTGCTCCAAAAATCACCGGGATTGTCTGCACAAGCGCCATAATACCTGCATTTACAAAACCGATCATTGTAATTGAGGTTGCTGCTGAAGATTGAATCACTGCAGTGACAGCAGTACCCAAGGTCAACCCCGCCCACTTGTTCTCTGTCAATCGCTCCATTGTGCTCTCCAGCTTTGCGCCTGCGAGCTTCTCAATGGAAGAAGCCATCAAATTCATACCGTAGAGGAACATGCCGATCCCCGCCAAAAGCGGCAGGAATGATGTTATTGCTTCCATCTAATTACCTCTCTATTCTGCGCAACGCGCATAGTCAATCAAAGCCACGGCGGAATGCTGCAAAAAACGGCAGAAAACACCATAATTTGAGCGCCCGTTTTTTATTCTAACATGGAAATGAAATCTATGGAAGTAGTAATTTACACAAATTTTATTCCATTTTTCATCCTTTTTCTGGTTGTAAGAAAAAATTTTAAAAACCTCTTGACAATATTTCAAAATCGAGTATAATATAACTCGTGTCCGCGATATACGGATTACATGCGGAAGTGCTGGAATTGGCAGACAGGCATGACTAAGGATCATGTGGTGCTACACCGTGAGGGTTCAAGTCCCTTCTTCCGCATTTGGAAGTACGAAATCCGAGCTGAGAAGTTCAGGTTCCGTGCTTTTTTTGTTTCAGGAATATCGATAATATTTTGAGAGTTCTGCAAAATCTTCAAAAGTCATAAGTAAAATTTGTTGTATTTTACTTATGCTTTTTATAAATTAATTTTTTCCTTATTCTCCCTTTAATTTACAAATTTTTCCATTTTTTCTATTGACTTTTTACAATTTCTGGTGTATTATAACCACAGTGCTCTTCAGAGTACTTCTATTTCCAAAGAAGAGGCGCTGCAGTTTGGTCATTTCACCAGACTACAGCGCCTTTTCTTTTTCCAGAAATATTTCTTTCCTCTATTCCCTCTCCGATTATTTTATGGTATAATATCCGCAAAAGGCAAAGCAAACAAGCAAAAATAGAAGAATGGAAGCATGTTTTCTGCTTCCATCTCTTCAAATTTTCTTCTTGCGCAGCGCGCAATGCGAACCTTGGAAGTCCTTGAGTTCCAAGATCTTGCCGCAGCATCTCTGATGTTATACTTAATTTAAGGAGGAACTTTTTATGGTTACTGATACCACAGCACTTACAATACTTGCTTTAATTATACTTCTCTGTATTGTTATAGCAGTAGTTTCTGTTGCTGTTACCATCTCAACAGCTTCTGCTGCGATCGCTGAGGAGGACAACGACGAAGAATAAAATATCCTGCATAAAATGAAACAAGAGAAGATTTTTGTCATGTACATCCTTAAGTATAAAAAGCGGTCAGCAAATTTTTATCTGCCGACCACTTTTTCATTTTATTATCATTAAAAATTTTATCCCCAAAACGCCCTGACTTACGATACTTCCGGGAGAACTCCAACGGCAGCTTAAACTATCGCCAAATCCGGTCTTCCCATTTCTGTTATAGCAAAGCTTTATTCTGAATGTTTCCAAATATCCAAATTCTGATGCTAATATTTGTCGGGGCTGTTTCTGCTGCATCCTGTTTATAAATCAGTTTACAAATTTTTGATCTTAAATTATTTTTATAACGAAATATTATGGAATAAATCTATAAATTTTTCGAAAAAATACTGTATAAGGAGATGTGAAATGAGACTTTTAATATTTCAGCCGAGTGTTCAAAGTACCACAGTGCTGACAACAGCCCATTTTTGAAAGGAGCAATGATCTGCATTTACAGATAATCATCATCTTCCTCTTCGTCCTCATCCTCCTCCGGCAATTCCTCATAAGTAAGAATGTATGTTCCCGGATGATAGATTGTCAGTTCCATTGTCCGCTCATCGACCATCTCTACATTTAACTGAGCCAATACCGTTTTGCGGTTTGCGCCATAGTATAAATAACTCTGCTCCGGGTCATAGTAAGACGGCAGCTGAATCTGCGTTGTCAGAGGAAAAATATCATCTCTTGTCTCATCCGAAAGCAGAATATCAAACGCGATATAATCAATTATCTCAACACCGAGTTTTCCAAGCATAAGCTCAACGCGATCCGGCTTTAAAGACTTCGCATCGATAATATCTTTCGGATATTTTGACGGCAGCGCAACTTTTACTGTAGCTGATCTTGTCTCGTTTTTCACTGTGTAGGTAGTAGCGTTGCTGTAGTTTGGCTTTGATTCTTTGATGCCCTGAACAAGAAACGTCGCTTTTATATTGTAATAATTTGCTGTAACCGTATTATTTCCAACAGTGATAATTCTTCCGCCAAGCAGTGTAAAATCCTTGACTTCCGCTTCAAATCCATCCTCATAACGCGCTACCACTTTTACATAATCCGTGTCCACATAGTCGCCAACTGCAACCGGTCCGCCTGTATAAGTCACCGTAATGCTCTCAACTGTTTTCACAGTACATTCCACATTCAGCTTTATCTGCTTTCCGCGGTAGGTTATTGTAACTACATTTATACCAATATCCTCAATCACTTCTGGTGTTGCCACATAATTATTGATGCGCTCCGTTGTGCCGTCATTGTAGACCGCCGTCACGTAAAGTCTGCTGGCAGGAAGCGGATTCCCCTGCATAACACTGCCCTCGAATGTCGCAAACAGATCAGTAATCGGCTTTGCTGCGACTCCATAAACATCAAAAGTTGCAGCAAGACCATTGTAAGTCACCCGCACTTTCTGCGTTCCTGTCGTGTTAATTACATCGTTTTCAAGCTTATAATTTGTAACTTCAGCAAAACTTCCATCGGTAAAATTGACATTTACAGAAATATTATCTCTGCTGACGCTGTTGCCAACACTGATCTGCTCGCCCATATAATACGCATAAAGAGACAGCGGCTTTTTTCCCATTATAATAACATCGCACATCTTTCCGCGGTAAATCACGCGGATGGTATTTGCCCCGTCGCTTGTAATTCTCGTGGTTGAGAGGGCATAATCAAGAATTTCTTCCGTCGTGCCATCTTCATATATTGCTGAGACGTCCAAGTCTCCCCTTGAAAACTCCTCGCCTACAAGAATGGTATCGCCGTGATATACTGCATACAGCTGTACTACTTTTTTGACTTTTTCCTCTTCCGCAGCGCGCGCAGACAGCGGAAAAACAGCGACACAAATCAAAAGACCAAACAGGAAAAAGACCAGTTTTTTCTGCAATTTCCCAGTCATCACTTACCACCTCCCTGCATACTCTTACCCAGATAGTAATCTTCCATTTCCTGCACGGTAATCGACTTTCCAGCAGTAACTTTCTTCTGAATTTCAACCAGCCTATCAGCAAATGCAATTTCTTCTTTTGTCATATCAGAAGTTTTTGACGGCTTTTTGTAAGTGTACTTCTTTGAAAAACTCTCTGTCGAAACATAGACTTCTTTTGCATTTTCTTCCGTCAGCGCAGTTACTGTTACTGTGAAGGATACGGACAGTCCGCTTGTGGCGTCCTTCATTGTAATCTTTGCCTCTCCCTCGCCTCTGGCATGGAGCATTCCTGTCGATTTATCTACTTTTGCCACAAGAATATCGGAGGAAGAAAATGAAAACTTTGCATCCTTAATACCATAAGCCTTTCCTACCAGAAGATAATCGCTGCTTTGAACAAGTGTTTTTGCTTTGTTTGATATTGATATGTAAGGTTTTTTAACGGTCAGCGCAATCGTGCGCGTGTAAGTTTTACCGCTTTGCTTGATTGTTACAGTGATGGTCGCAGTTCCTTTTGCCACAGGCGTAACGACTCCTTTTGCATTTACGGTCGCCACTTTTTTATCACTTGATTTGTATGACAGCTTTGCGGTGGCAGCAAGATTCTTGCAATTAATCTGATAATCTGTGCCAATATAGATTGTCTTTTTGCTCACTGTCAGCGTTGGTTCTGCCGCCTTCAGCAACATCCCATCCGTCAATAAGAAGAAAACAGAAAACAACATGAAAAAAGCTGTCCATTTTCTAATATTCTGAGCTTTCACTCTCTGTCTGTCAACGTCCATTAATTTACCTCCTTCCATCCGGCTAAAAAACGCCGTGTTACCCATATTGCATCTGCCGTAGGCTAAGTTTAGATCCTGCACGCTGTTGCGCAAAGTATCCCTGTGTATGTCCTACGGCAAACCACATACCTTCATTTTTTGAAAAAAGGTTAAAATCGGGTTCCCGCTGCTTGTTACCTGATAATCCATTTACTTATAATATAGTATGCCTTCTTGTCAAAATTGTTGCAGTATACTATTTTTCCATATTTTCTGTTAAGAAAAATAATCTTATCTGCTTTTGTTATGCTCCAACTCTGATGATAAGTTTTTGAAAGAATCCGCTTATATTGCAGATAATTTTATACAGATTATGCATCTATAGTAAATTTAAAAAAGATATTTTAGAAAAAACTTCTCTGAATTGATTTTTGTGACCGCTTATCTGGCAGCAAGAAGCCCGCATTTCATACAAAAATCCAGATCCAGCGTCTTTGTTCCCCTTAGCCGGTCAAACCGAATGGAGATTTTTCCATCCCGCAGCTGCACAACTGTGCCGTCTCCAAGAGTTTTGTGACGCACTCTTGCACCTTCGCAAAATGCCGTGTGATCCGTCAGCAGTTCCGTGACAAAACGCGATATTTCTTGTTGTTTGTTGTACCGCTCTTTCGCCCATAAAATAGACAATTTATCTTTTGTGCGCGTCATTGCCACATAAAACATGCGGCGTTCTTCTTCCATATCCTCATTTACAACTGCCTTGTGATGCGGCGCAATGCCTTCGTTCGCATCAACAATATACACGTGCGGAAATTCCAGCCCTTTTGAGCCGTGAAATGTCATTAAAGTTACTGCATCCTCATCTTTATTCTGTTTTTTTTCTCCCTGTTCTTTCAGCTGCTCCCGATATTCTTCAATATGCAGAAACCATTCTGTGTATGTTTTATATCCTTTTGCCGCCTCCTCCAACTGCGCCATTGTATCAAACAATTCTTCTTCATTGATACGACGGAATTTTGCGTACTCCCGAAGATAATCGTCATAACCCATCGCGCGCCGTATATAGTTGACTGCGGCATAAGGGTCCATTCTTTTCAGCAGCTTTAAATCGGTTTCCAGCTGTTCCAGCTTATCCACTACATAACGTTTGTTGATCCGAAGATAATACTGTTTTACTTTCCACAAATCCACCTGTTTTTCTGGAAACGCTTCTCTTGACAAATATCGTTTTGGACGGTTCATAATTTCAAAGTACAGCGCGCGGTCACGATCGCCCGTTGCAAGCCGAATATAAGTAAGAATATTTTTTGCAATCCAGTGATCGTACAAATTTGGCAGTGCGTCTCTCATCAAAAACGGAATATTATACTCCATCAACTTTTCCACCAGCGCGCCCGGCTGTAAGTTTGTCCGGTATAAAACAGCGATATCACGGTAGCTGCCGCCTTTGTGGTGAAATTCCAGCAATTCCTGTACCATCGCTTCATTCTGCGCCCGGACATTTGGATATGCGCGCACTTCAACTTTTCCTCCCGCTCCCCGCGACGCCAAAATCTTCTTTTGGAAACGCTTGGTATTTACGGAAACAAGTCGGCCTGCCGCAGCGACAATCTCCTCCATCGAGCGATAATTCACATCGAGCAGCACCTGTTTGCAATCCGGGTAATCCTTTGGAAAATTCAACATAATCTCTGGCTTTGCGCCGCGAAAACGATAGATGCTTTGGTCGTCGTCCCCGACGATAAAAAGATTATTCTCCGGCTTTGCAAGCAGGCGAATAATATCGTACTGCACGCGGTTGATATCCTGAAATTCATCAATCAAAATATACTTATACCGACGCTGCCAGCCTGCTAAAATATCTGGTCTTGCCGTAAGCAGCTCATAGCACATCAGAAGCATATCGTCAAAATCAATGCGGTTGGAATTTCTCAACATCAACTCATAAGCGCGGTATATTTGCTTAAAACATTGCTCGGAACAATTCATCGAATAATAATGTTCCACATCCATTCGATCGCCTTTCACAATGCTGATCTCGCTGATAATTCCCTCGATAAATTCTTTTTCATCCTCAATTTCAAGCTTCATCTTTCCGACCAGATCCCGGAAAAATTGACAGCGTTCTTCCTCTTTGATAATACAGGACGCATCATAGTTATATGCTCGCTTAAGTATTCCAAAATAGACGGAATGAAACGTTCCAAAATGAACCTTACTGTCTGTAAGTCCCATCAATTTTTCAAACCGCTCCCGCATCTCTTTCGCCGCCGCCCTTGTAAATGTGATTACAAGAATATGCTCCGGCTTAACTCCATAATCCTCAATCAGCGCGCGGGTGCGGTTTGTGATAACCGTTGTTTTTCCAGAACCGGGACCAGCCAGCACCATCATTGGTCCATCCCGGTGCTTAATCGCTTTTTGTTGTGCTTCGTTTTGTTCCATCAAATCTCCAGTTTATCAATAGCGATTCGAATTCGGCGCAGGCTTTCCTCCTTGCCGAGAATCGACATAATCTCATAAGCTCCGCCCGGCGTAGACTGCTTTCCTGAAACCGCAGTGCGCACCGGCCAAAGTCCCTGACCATTCTTGATACCTTTCTCGCTGATATAACCCATCAAAAGACTTTCGATCGCCGGAATGCTGTAATCATTAAGTTCCTCAAACCTCGGAAGAAGTTCCTTCAGCACCAAAAGAGAACTTGCCGCATCCGTTTTCATTTTTTTATGTGTAAACATTGCTGTATCGTACTCTGGAAGCTGTTCAAAAAAGTCAATCAGCCCTGCGATATCACAAAAGGTCTCGATTCTTGTCTTTACCAGATCAGCAATCGCTTTTTTGTCACAATCCTTTGTTACAACTTTGTCAATATACGGCATCGCCTCGGCATAATACGCCTCGTTATCCATCTTCTTGATATACTCGGAATTCATCCATTTTAATTTCTGCATATCAAACACTGCTGGAGACTTGCTGATATTGTGATAATCAAATTCGCGGATCAGATCGTCAAGCGAAAAAATTTCCTCGTTCCCCGATGGACTCCAGCCAAGCAGCGCGATAAAATTGACAATCGCTTCCGTCACAAACCCTTGCTCAAGCAAATCCTCAAAGGAAGAATGACCGCTGCGCTTCGCAAGCTTTTTGTGCTCTTCATTTGTAATAAGAGGACAATGGATATACACGGGCTCGTCCCAGCCAAACGCATGATATAACCTTGTGTATTTCGGGGTGGACGACAAATATTCATTGCCCCGCACAACATGCGTAATACCCATGAGATGGTCGTCAATGACATTTGCAAAATTATAAGTTGGGAAGCCGTCAGACTTAATTAAAATCATATCGTCAAGCTCCTCGTTCTCCACGGTGATCTCACCGTAAATTGCATCCGTAAATGTTGTTGTACCCGTCGTTGGAACATTTTGGCGAATTACATAAGACCGGCCTGCCGCAAGATTTTGTTCCACTTCCTCCCGGCTCAAATTCAGACAATGTTTGTCGTATTTTGTAATCTCCTTCGCCTCGCCGTCCTCCTCAGAAACAACACTCTTTAAACCAGCAAGCCGCTCCTTATCACAAAAACAATAATATGCCTCGCCCTTTTCAACAAGCTGCTTGGCATATTCCAGATAAAGCCCCGTTCTCACACGCTCACTCTGCACATAAGGACCAAATCCCTTGTCTTTATCTGGTCCTTCGTCATGAATCAGCCCCGTTTTCTCCATTGTACGGTAAATAATATCCACCGCGCCTTCTACATATCGCTCCTGGTCTGTATCTTCAATCCTCAAAATAAAATCCCCGCTCTCGTGCTTCGCAATCAGAAACTCGTAGAGTGCGGTTCTTAAATTTCCAACGTGCATCTTTCCCGTTGGACTTGGCGCATATCTTGTACGAACCTTCAAACAAATCCCTCCTGTTCATAAAAACATTAAATTTTGGCAGGGAAGCCTTCCAGCTGCCCCTGCCTGCACAAATTGTTCCATTTTATTTTTGATCCAACTGATGAATGATATCCTCCAATCTATTGAGCGAACGAATAATTTCTCCGCTTGTTTCATCCATCTCCTGCGCAAGTTTTTGCACCTCGCCTGCCACCACCGAAAATCCTTTGCCATGCTCGCCTGCCCTTGCCGCCTCAATCGATGCGTTCAGTGCCAGCATTCTCTGTTTTCCGCTAAAACCTGTAATCTTCCTCGCACTGTCACTCGCTATATCAATCTCTTTTGTCGCGTTGGTGATATTCGCTGTCAATCCGCCAAAAATCTCTTGATTTATTTTTGCAGTATAGCTGGTATGCACAAATATATTGACAACTTCTCCAAGAAGATGTGCTGCCGCTTCTACCTCGTCGCGCTGGCGCACCTTAACTTTTCGCAGTGCATCAATATAAGATTCTTCTTTAATACCAAGTTCTTCTGCGATTTTTCGAAATTCATCGTCACTCAGATTTTCCAAAAACACCTGTCCGCCAACCACTTTTCCAAGCTCGGTTCCATCCTCAAGAACAAGAGGAATAGAAAACTCAAACATCCCCGCATGGCAGGAATAAACGCCTTGTCCCTCGCGCTGACATTTCTCACAGCGCCTGGCTCCTTCCTTGTTGCTGCGCGTCAGTCTGCTGCAAAAGTCTGTAAAATTATAACGTTTGCTTATGTATTTTCCGCCCATTTCCATTGCAGCAACAGCAAGTCCTGTGCTTTTTGCCCAGTTTCTCATAATTTCTTCAAATTTGTTCATGTCGCAAAAATCTTGAATTTTCATTATGATACCTCTTTCTTGTATGTTACTGAGTCTGTCAGCAATAGTGCGTCTTTCTGCCAAAAAAACAACCTATATTTTCTCTTCATACATAAAGACTTTCTAACCTACGGTAAACATTTTAAAAGCGTATCGTTCACTTTTGCATATTCTGCTCTGATCTCCGGCATCATTCCCACTGCTTCCTCCCATTGATCTGCCCGCAAAAGCTCCACTTGCTTTGCCACTAATCCATGCAGTGCCATAATAGAAAGATTGCCGCACACACCTTTCAGCGTGTGAGAAGCTGCCATTGCTCCCTCCTTGTCTTCCTGTGCCACCGCGTCCTCCAGTTTTCCAAAGTTTGGGTCAACCGGAAACTTCTTTAAAAATTTCACAAGCATATTGGTATTTCCCATAAAACGCTCAAGCGCTCCGGCAACATCAATTCCTGCCTGTTCCAACTGATTTCTCAATGTCTCGTCCATATTGCAAAACTCCTTTCCTTCACCCATCAATAACCCAAGCTAAATTTGTCTTTATTTATGACCATCAGCAAACGCCTCAATCTGCCCGCGCGCATACTCCAGGCATTTTAAAAGCTCCGGCGAAAACTGCCCGCATTTTCCATCAACAATCATCTGGTATGCCGTCGGTTTATCAAACGGCTTTTTGTACACACGCTCGCTTACAAGAGCATCGTAAACATCCACAATAGACACCAGCCTTGCAGAGAGCGGTATCTCGTCTCCCTTAAGTTTGTCAGGATAGCCTTTCCCGTCATGACGTTCATGATGATGTCTGACAATCTCATACGAAGCCTTGAACAATTCATCATGCACCATGTTCGTTTTATCCAGGATTTCACATCCTTTTGTCGTATGGCTGTTCATAATCTCCCGCTCCTCGTCGGTCAGCCTTCCAGGTTTCAACAAAACATTGTCCGGCACTGCAATCTTACCGACATCATGAACGACGGAGGCGCGCACAATAACATTCATCTGTTCTTTTGTCAGCCCTGATTCCGGAAAAAGCTTCATATATGCTTCCGCAATGATCCTTGTCATTCCTTTCACACGCTGAATATGTTCTCCAGATTCCAAGTCGCGGAACTCGACAATATTGCTGATTGCCTCCAGCAAGTTATCATAATACTCATTCAGCTTCGCCTGCTGCTCACTCAGCTTTGCGCTCTGATAGCGCAAGATATCTTCCAACCGGCCCTTGTTTTGACTGTTCTCAATTAAATTTATCACGCGCTTGCGCACAATCTGCGCGACAAACGGCTTATTGATCACAGCGGAAGCTCCAAGCTCATAACATGATAACTCTGTTCTCTGATCCGTATCTGCGGTAATCATCACGGCAGGGATTTTGTCAAGTATCCCCTCCTCGTTCATCGCTTTCAGCACCTGATGTCCGTCAACAACCGGCATCATCAAATCCAACAACACAATAACAATGTCATCCGCATAAGTATTCAGCTTGAGCATCGCTTCCCTTCCATCCTGCGCCGTGATAACGTTGTACCGGTCCGACTCAAACATCTGCCGCAAAAGTTCCCGGTTCAATTCCTCATCATCAACAACTAGAATAGTCCTCCTCATTTGCTTTCCTCCCTGAATATTATTTGCCAGCTATAATTCAATCACTTTAACTATAGCATAAATCATTCATTTCTTCAATTGGAAACAATCAAAAAAATTTGGAAAATTTACGACGCCAGATCACTTTTATCTAAAATACGGACAAATCATGCTTCTGCACAATATATAAGGTCTTGAATTTACAGTGCAGGCATATTATAATTTAACTCTATCGAAGAAATTTTTTCTTTAAAAAATGGAAATATGCGTGAAAGACTTGAAAACTCTTTCACACACAAGTTTGTGTCGGCGCTGCATCCGCAAACTTGAAATGCGCAAAAAGCAGCGCAGAAATGAGGATATATGAAAGTATTGATGATCAATGGCAGTCCGCACAAAACAGGCTGCACTTTTACTGCGTTGTCCGAGGCTGCCGCACAGCTTAAGACCCATGGAATTGAGAGCGAAATTATACATATTGGAAACGGCAGCATACCAGGCTGCACTGCATGCGGCGGATGTTCTGGAAAAGGATTTTGCGTATTTCAGGACACGGTAAACGAAACCATCCAAAAAGCCAAAACTTCAGATGGTTTTCTGATTGGTTCCCCTGTTTATTACGCCTCCCCAAACGGATCTCTGATCTCGTTTCTCGACCGGTTGTTCTACGCGGGAGGAAGCGCTTTTGCATACAAACCAGCTGCCGCTGTAACATCTGCACGCCGTGCAGGTACTACTTCTTCTTTTGAAGTGATAAATAAATATTTTACAATCAACAATATGCCGATTGTTTCCTCCCAATATTGGAATATGGTGCATGGAAGCACCCCGGAAGATGTAAAAAAGGATCTGGAAGGACTTCAGACAATACGACGCCTTGCAGACAATATGGCGTGGCTGTTAAACTGCATCGACGCAGGACGCGCACAGGGCATTGTGCCTGCTGTGCCAGAGACAAGACTTCACACAAACTTTATTCGATAAGCAAGATATTTTTATAAGATACAAAAAATTTTAATCAAACATCGCGAAAACTTGTGTGATTTTTTTGTTGTGAAACATATCTGAAAAATAAAATTTGTGTGAAAATAAATTTTTAAACACGTCATTATACTGCGGCGCACAATAAAAATTTTTTATTTTTCCAAGAAAGACAGGTTGCATTATGATAGCTGATGGATTGACTACCGCAGTATTTCAAATTTGATATTTCATACTTATGCGCCGCAGTACAACAAAAATTAAAAAAAATCTCTTATCCTTGCAGTTCTCCTACCGATCGGCCCTGCAGCACTTTGCCGCCCACAATAATATGCTCTGTCGGCGTTGTCTTAGGGTTTTCAATCAGCTGAATCAACCGTGACGCTGCTTCTTTTCCAATGCGGTTTGCATCCTGTTCAAGCGTCATAAGAGGAGGTTCCAACGCCTTCGCATAGCTGATTCCATCATAGCCGACAACAGATATATCATGCGGAATTTTTAAGTTTCTCTGTTTGATTACATTGATCCCTCCTATTGCAGTAAAATCATCGGGATACAAAATGCAAGTGGGCGACGCCTTTAAATCAAGCAGCTTTTCTGTCATTTTTGCTGCTGTCTTGGTATCTCGGTACGGACAGACAAGCAGATAGTCCTCCGGCACTTTCAGTCCAAGTTCTTCCATTGTTCGGCAAAAACCTGTCACACGGTCGCGGGTGACTGCGGAATCGTCACCATGTATAAAGGCAATTTTTCGATGTCCCAACTTATATACTTGCAAGATCAGATCTCTTACTCCCTGAATATTGTCTGAGATAACCGAAGTGGTATGCTCACAAACATGATCAATTGTCACAATCGGAATTCCGCTTTCAACCAATTCCAGCACTTCCCGATTGTTAAAATCAATACAGGCAATCACAACGCCGTCAACTCCTCGGTAACGACAATGTTCTGTGTAAGTCGTCGCCTTTTTGCCAATATGATTGTTGATAAATGTGATATCATAGCCTCTTGATTCCGCCTCTTCTTTTACACTCTGCAATACTTTGGCAAAATGCTCATTGGCAAGACCACTGTGCGCCGCATCAAAAAATAAAATTCCCAAATTATATGTTCGGTTTGTTTTTAATGCGATTGCCGCCGAGTTTGGGAAATAGCCCATCTCTTTTGCCACTCCATTAATATAATCTCTTTTTTCTCTGCTGATGTCGCTATAACCGTTCAGTGCTTTGCTGACTGTCGCTACAGAAACGTTACACCGCGCAGCAATGTCCTTTACTGATATCATTGTTCTTCCCCCCCTTATATCAAAAATCTTTCCATCACATTTGTTGTGATCGCTGAAAACATACCACAGAAAGTCCGAAATTTTGCTGAGATTCACAAACTTCTTATTGCCCTATAATGAAGGTAAAATTTCCCTGAAAATTATAATATATTTCACAAAAATGTCTTAATCGTTTTCGTATTTCTATTATACCAAAAAAAAACAAGAAATCAACGATGAAATTCACAGAAAATCTATTTTTTGTCAGAAAAAAATAGTATATCCCAACTAATATCTGAAATATCCAATCACATTAGATTTGTAATTTTTTTTCTATTCTTGCACATGAAAAAGCCCGGCATCATTTTCTTATGACACCGGGCCTTTACTGTGACTGATCCACTGGAGTATACCTCCTTGTATTATTCTGTTTTTTGTCCAGATTGCTTTTCAGGCTCTTTCTTGTTTTTAGTTCCTGTTATTGGTTTGATGTAACCCATTTCACTTTGTTAAGGAGCGACTATATATAATGTGGAGTGCTTCTTGCCAGTGGGGGCTACCACTTTCGCTACCATCCACTGTCGTTCCGTTCGTTCTTGGCATTTTATCTTAAAATATATACTTTTATTTGATAAAATACCGAAGGCTTGTCAGTACATTGGACTATACCTGCCTTTCTTTTATTCTAATAATTGAGGTGGAACGCTTCCTCTTTTTGGTTTCAAGTGCCAACAGTTGTAAAATCAAGGCAACCTGTACAAGTTACTCTCCCTTATATGGACGATACTTTTTACTATCATCCTGTTTGTTCTGTGCCTTTTCATTTATTATTAAAATTATAGGCTTTTATCGAAACAAACTTTTGAAGGCTTATTAGTACATTGGACTGTACCTTCCTTTCTTCATTTTGATGGGGCAGATCGTTATGTCTTCAATGGACTGTACCTCCTTTTCTTTTTTTGATGAGGTGGAACGCTACATTTTCATTGGACCGTACCCGCCTTCCTTGGATTTGTTTGAGAGTTTTTTTGTTTCTCTCGTTTATCTTGGTCTTATTATAGTGCAAAAAAATCAGTTTGTCAATAGGAAATTTTGAAAATTTAAAAATAATTTTTAAATTCACTGAATATTAGATAATATACTATAAAAAGGCTGTTAAATTCATCTCTTGGGTATGTCGGAAACCCCTTCTCACCATTGTTTTGCTTTTCATTTCTATAATTATATTTGCTGCTCACCGCAAATTTCTTTTTACGAGCTTAACAATGCCATAGAAAAATTTTATATTCTTTAAAGATAAGCTTTTATTATTTTTAATATACTTTTCCAAATAAAATAAGGCTGCTGAAAAACGCAATTACCACTCAATACCATATCTTGCCCGATACCGTATTTTGTGAAAATTATCGTTTTGCAGCAGCCCTGTAAAGCAGGTTTTCATTTGAAAATTTTTCTTACACAGCTCTTATAATAAACTGACATACAACAACTTTGCCTTTATATTATTTTATAATCATCGAATCAACCAGCAACTCATAAGCCTTATCGCGCAAAATCACCTGAAGGAACGCCTCTTTGCCAAACTCTTTCTCCGCATCTTCCGGCGAATCAAAACTGTTTTCCGCCGCATAGTTCGCTAGATAATCGGTGTATTCCTGATCGCTGACTTCAAGATTTTCTGCCTTTGCAACCGCATCCTGAATCAAGTTCTGCTTTACCATAATATCAGCTTCCTCCTGCGCAAGTTCCAGAAATTCTTCGTAGGAAAAGTTAAAATACATATTGATAAAATCTTTCAGTTCAAAGCCAAGATACGTTGCATAGGAAGAATAATACTCTATCATTTCATCGACATAAGACTGTTTATCAGCATCCGAAATCCCTGTAAATGTTGAATCAGCGATAATCGCATCAAACATCAAACTTACCTGTCGCTCCTGTGCCTCTTCTATCTTCTGTTGTTCCAGCTCCTTAAAAACACCCTCGCGGTATTGCTCCACCGTAGAATAATCCGTAAAAGAAGCGACTGTCTCATCCGTTAATTCTGGGATTACGCGCGTCTGGATCGCTTTGATATTTACAATATAAGTTCCCGTCTGTCCAAGATAATCGGAATAATAGGTATCAGAAATCTGTTTTTCAACCGTCTTGCTCTCACCGACAAACGCACCGATCAGATCTTCTTCAAAATCATAGTACTGACCGCCGACTTCCACATCCTCGCCCTCGGAGCTGTCAATTTCCTTCCCGTCAATACTCAGCGTATAATCTACCTTCACCACATCCCCGGACTCTACGGTGTTGCGGTCTGTAACCTCCAAAAGCTCCGAGTTGCTGCGCAGAAAATAATCAATCTCCGCCTCGATCTCCTCATCGGTCACTTCATAGCTTACCTTTTCAACCTCAACCCCCAAATACTTTCCAAGCGTAACACTTCCTTCTGGATCCCAGTAAGCACCCTGACTTCCACTTGGATTATCATTGCCCTCCTGATCTCCTTCGACTCCAGGCGTCACATTGTTATTGTTTGAATTATTATTGCCCGGATTTAAGAGAGAACCGCTCTGTCCCTTATTGTTATTATCGTTATTTACTGTTTCATCGTCCTCATCTTTGCCCCCGCATCCTGAAAGCACTAAGCATCCACACAATAACATTACAATCCATTTCTTTCTCACTGGCTTTTCCTTCCTTTCTTTATAAAATTTAGAAAATTTCCTTTTTGCTTACTCTCCTGCCGTTTTTTCCACTGCGGTATCGTAGATCAGCTGCTCTGCTTTCTCCTGTTTTATAAGCTCACGCACCTGCGCATTGCCCATCTTCTCCAAAAATTCTTCCTCTGTCATATTATATTGTTTGGCGTATTGTGCCACCGCTTCCTTGTACTCCTCGTCTGAGACAGAAAAGTCCTCGGCATCCACAACCGCGTACAAAACAAGCATTCTCTTAACTTCGCGCTCTGCATTTTTACGCAGCAGCGCATCATAATCCTCCTGTGTTGTACAGCCAAAAAAGTAATAGATAAACTGGTCAAACGTATAACCGTAAGTTTGCTGATACACTTGTGCCAACTGCGCATAGTAGGAAGAGGAACTCTCATAATATTTGTCGATATCCGCCTGGTCAATTCCCTCAAATACTACGCTCTCAATCAAGGCGTCCATCACTGTCGTTTTCTTGACATTTACCCCATAAGTCTGCTTCTGTGCCGCCAGACTGTCTTTTATATACTTCCGATACTCTTCCACTGTTGAATAATCGGTGTTTGCCGCAACAAGTTCGTCCGTCAGCTCTGGTATTTCAGATATGTTGATCTTGTTGATTGTCACTTTAAAAACCGCAGGCTTTCCAGAAAAATCAAGATTATTCTTATATGGATCTGGAAATGTCAAATCAACATCAACGGTCGTCCCAAGCTGCGCTCCAACAAGTCCTGATTCAAACCCCGGAATAAAGGATCCAGAACCGATTTTTAAATCAAAATTACTGTCAGCACCCCGCTCAAACGGCTCTCCGTCCATATAGCCGACATAATCAATATTCACTGTATCGCCATCCTGCACATCGGTGCGGTCTGTAACTTCGGTAAGAACTGCGTGGGCATTGCAGAAACTTGCAAGCCGCTCATCCACCTCTTCCTCCGTCACTGTCGTATCGTAGGGAGAATACTCAACACCGCGGTAATTTACCCCTGTGGCGTTCCCGCTGATCCGCTCTACCTCCTCCTTTTTGCCGCCGCAGCTTGCCAAAAACAGACTGACGCACAGCGCAGCAATGCAGATTATCTTTTTTTTCATAAAATTTTACAGACACAGAACCCCACTGTCTTTCGACGGCGGGAGGAGTGCCGTCCTCCTTTCAAAATTTCCCTTTCTGCTCCAAAACAAATGGAACTGCACACTCACCCAAACATATATTTTAATATGTCAACACCGGACAGACATTCGAATGATACCACATATTTTTGTAAAAAGAAAGCATTTCCTTTGAATTTCACATATTTTTCAAATTTCCAAGTAAAAACATATTAAAATATAATCTTATCTTATAATTCTTTGCTATCTTACAACAAATTTTTTGATGCGGTCAAAATTTTATAAGTTGATCCCCTCAAAATCACACTGTTCCAAGCGCGCCAGAATATCATAATCATACTGACCCGCCCCGACGACGCGAGCCGCCTGATTTGTAATTGCATGTTCCAACAGATTTCTCACATCTCTCGCATTTGCAAAATTTTCCGGCTTGTCCGCACAGCGCTTTTCCAAAAACTTTCGGACGTACCTTTCTGCCTCTGCGGAAAGAATATATTCCTGTTTCCTGCACATCCCGGACATAATTTCAAACAGCTCGTCCGGCGTGTAATCCTCAAATAAAATAAATCTGGAAAAACGCGAGCGCAGCCCTGGGTTTGAACTGAGAAACTGATCCATCAAATCAGGATATCCAGCGACAATTACAATCAGAGAATCCCTGTTATCTTCCATCGCCTTCAACAGCGTGTCCACAGCCTCCTGACCAAAATCTCCCTCCCCTTTTCCGACCGTTAAGGAATACGCCTCATCGATAAAAAGAATCCCTCCAACCGCCTCGTCAATAACATCCATTGTTTTTGCGGCAGTCTGCCCGATATAACCGCCGACCAGAGCGCCGCGGTCCACCTCAACAAGCTGCCCGGTTGATAAAATTCCAAGCGAGCGATAAATTTTTGCAAGAATGCGCGCTACGGTTGTCTTTCCAGTCCCTGGATTTCCAGAAAATACTAAGTGCTTTGAAACGGACGGCTGTTTCATATTCCGCTCTTTTCGCAGTTTCGATACCTGCATTAAATTGACAAGATGATTTACCTCCTGCTTTACTGAGCCAAGCCCCGTCAAAGCGTTTAATTCCGCAAGCATACTCTCAATACTTTCTTCCGGTTCCTCCTTGTCATCCTTCGTATTTTTTTGATTTTCTTCTCCGGCAGTAATTTTTCTCACGTTTTCTTTTAAACTGGTATTGGAACTGGCGGTGGAGAGCACTGGAGTGACGTTTGCCCCGCGCCGAAACAATCCATATTCTTTTAAAAAATCTTCCAGCACTTTCATATAGGACGATAAAAGTTTGATCTCCTTCTCGGTTGTTCTGTCGTCCTGCGCGATGTATGTCTGCCCGAGAAGCCGGTAGGTCTCCACAAGCGTGATCGCTTTTTTCTTTTTATATACGGTATCTGTCATTTTGCCGCCCGCATCCGCCAGAACAAAAAATTTAAGCGCCCTTGGCACTGCCGTGCTGTACTCTGTCGTCATTGTGCGCTGCTCTAAGCGGAACTGCACGATCTCTTCTTTTCGAAAGGAATAACCGAGCGTTTTATTGATAAAATCCAGCTCCTGCTGTTTTGGCATTCCTTCTGTACATGACAAATAAGAAAGAAATTTTAAAAATTCAAGCCTCACCGTCGCTTTTAGCGTCATTGTTTCATTTGTGCCAATCCCCGCTTTACTGATCGCTGCTGCCATCCCGTAACATGTGTCGATTAAATCCATCAGCCGATCTGCCATTATACTTCCTCCCCCTTGATTAAACTGAAGTCACTGAAAAAGTCAAAACAATTCCAATAAAAAAATGCGCGCTTTTTCATTTCCCAAAACTGCGAACAGCAACATATTACCACACCTTATCCTGCCTGACAACTTCTTTGACAAATTTCTTGACATATAAAATATATTCCAATACAATAGCAATTACACTGCGGTCAAAAATTGTCCATCTGCCTCTTCCATTCAATTGTTTGTTCAAAAATTCAGCGCGTAAGCAGAAAGTATATCAATTTATACACAATACCGAAACGATTGTAAAACTTCAAGTTTTGCAATCGTTTCATACATAATTGCCAAAGAAAGGAGTTTATCTGCCATGCAACAAACAACACAGCCAACCGAAAACAAAATGGGAACTATGCCGACAGGCCGGCTTCTTGTTTCCATGTCACTGCCAATGATTATCTCAATGCTTGTACAAGCCCTCTATAATATTGTGGACAGCGCATTTGTGTCCCGTGTCAGCGAGGACGCTTTGACAGCAGTCTCCCTGGCATTTCCAATTCAAAATCTGATGATCGCGATCGCCGCAGGTACCGGCGTCGGCATCAATTCGCTTTTGAGCCGCAGTCTTGGAGAGAAAAAGCAAAAGGCGGCGGACCGCGCTGCCGGAAACGGTATTCTTCTGGGACTTTTCAGCGCGCTTATCTTTGTAATTTTTGGCGTATTTTTTTCCGAGACCTATTTTCGCATACAGTTTTCGGCAAAAGATTTTGAAGAAAATGCCGCGCAGTGTGAAGCAATTATTTCCATGGGAACAGACTATTTAAAAATCTGCTGTATTTTTTCCTTTGGTATCTTTCTTCAGATTGTCACAGAACGTCTGCTTCAGGCGACTGGAATGACGCTCTATACAATGTTTACACAGGGAATTGGCGCTATCTTAAATATTATACTCGACCCGATTTTAATTTTTGGCTATCTCGGTATGCCAAAACTTGGCGTTGCCGGTGCTGCCATCGCAACCGTATTTGGACAGATTATCGCCATGCTGTTAGGCTTTGTATTTAATATTATGAAAAATAAAGAACTTCACCTTGGTCTTTCTTACCTCCGCCCGCATGCAAGAACCATCGGCGTTATTTATTCGGTCGGGCTTCCGTCGATTATTATGCAGTCGATCTCCTCTGTTATGACGCTTGGTATGAATAAGATTCTGCTGATGTTCTCCCCGACTGCCGTGTCGGTTTTCGGCGTTTATTTCAAGCTTCAAAGTTTTATTTTTATGCCGGTTTTCGGCTTGAACAACGGCATGATACCAATTATCGCCTACAATTACGGCGCGAGAAAAAAGCAGCGCATTTTAGCGACTACCCGTCTGAGCGTTTTTATTGCAATCGGTATTATGACCGCAGGACTTATGGTATTCCAGCTGCTTCCGCGCCAGCTGCTCGCAATTTTTGAAGCGAGCGAAGATATGATTAAAATTGGCGTTCCTGCACTTCGCATTATCAGTTTAAGCTTTCTATTTGCAGGTTACTGTATTATTATCACCTCCGTGTTCCAAGCGCTTGGCAACGGCGTCTACAGTTTAATTATCTCTGTTGCGCGCCAGCTTGTTGTCATTCTTCCTGCCGCCTACCTTTTTGCAAAGTTGTTCGGTCTTGATGCAGTATGGTTTGCTCTTCCGCTTGCGGAACTTGTTTCCGTCACTCTATCCACCTTATTTTTGCGCCGAATCTACAGAGAAAAGTTGTCCCAAATGCCGGAATAAATTTTTTATAAATCCAGGTAAATTTGTGTCACAATACAAAACAAGAAAGATTATAAAATCATTACAATTTGTTAAAGCTCATTGTAAATTTGTCTGCACTGCGGTATAATCAAACAGGCAAGCAAAAAAATTGCTTTTGGCATCCGAAGAAGCAGCCGAAAGCTACTTGGAAACGAGGACTCGCAATGTATAATACCGATCTTGCAAATCAGATTGAAAACGCAGTACAAAACGCGCTTAATACAAATAATTTTTCCGAGCTAAATAAAAATATAACGACGGCAGTCAACACTTCAATCGCTCAGATTGGAACCAATCAAAATCGCTTCTACCAGCATTATAAAGACGATGAAATGTCGATGGAACAATTAGAGCATGTCGATGGCGAAGTGGTGAACGGGGACTCGCGCGCGGATTATTCGGCGCGCAGACGCGCGGCGCAGGAGCAGGAAGAACGCGCCAGATACAACAGCCGTCAGGCGCAGGAGGCGAGAAGACAGGCCGCCGAAGCCAGACGCCGCGAGGAAGCGGCGCGCAGGCAGGCGGAACGCAGACAGTACCAGGAACGTCAGCGGGCAGCATGGCAGCAACAGGCGCGCGCTTTTACAAACGGACATCACCAGCATCACGGCAACAGGCAAACCGCCGCGGGCAGCGCTTTTTCTCAAACTGCCCCGCACCACAACCCCGCGGATATTGTGCCGATCAGCCGAAATCCTGCGGGGCGCGTGTCCGGCACAGTTTTCACCGCTCTTGGCGCGCTTGGACTGGCAGGCTGTCTCTTAATGTTTATGCTGTTCACGATATTTTCCGGTACTCATATAATGTCGTATCATGTCTATGATAGTCTGATGGGTGCGCTTTTTACTCCGGTTTTATTTGTCAGCACCGGCATGTTTATCTCAGGAACCATAAAGCGCAGGCGCGTCAAACGCTTTTATCAGTATATTCGCCAGCTGCGCGGGCGCACTTACTGCTCGATCAAGGAACTTTCCTCCCATATTGGGCGATCAAAGCGTTTTGTGGTAAAAGATCTTCGGAAAATGATCTCTCTGGGTATGTTTCCAGAAGGTCATATTGACGACCAGCAGACATGTGTTATCTTAAACGGAGCAACTTACGACCAATACTTAAAAGCACAGAACAGCTACCTGACACGCCGGATGGAAGAACGGCAGTCCGGCGGGCGTATCCGCCAGAACCCTTCCCCGGCAAACGCCGACACAGAAACTTTTACAAACAATTCAGAAAACAGCACAGCAGCAGATAACAGTCAAGAAAAAACAAACACAAACCGCGACCGCAGAACCCTGCCGCCAAAAGTGATTCAGGTACTCTCCGCAGGCGATCATTACTTAACGCAGATTCGAGAAGCAAACGCTGCCATCCCCGGCGAGGTGATCTCCAAAAAGCTTGATCACTTAGAACATATTATCCAAAAAATATATGCGCGCATTGAGGAGCATCCAGAACAGGTGGACGACCTTGACAAATTTATCAATTACTATCTGCCTACAACGTTAAAACTTGTGAATGCATACCGAGATTTTAACGCGCAGCCTGTGCAGGGCGATAATATTCAGACAGCAAAAAAAGAGATTGAATCGACGCTCGACACAATTATCTATGCTTTTGAGACGCTTCTTGACAGTCTGTATGAGGACGACGCGCTTGATATTTCAACAGATATTTCCGTACTGCAGACAATGTTTGCGCAGGAAGGACTGACGAAAGGCGCATTCGACCAGGCAAAAGCAAAATAAAGAAAAAAAGCAGGCGAAAGCCATCTTAGTTGATACATTGATACCAAAAAAAATAAAGAAGGAAATGAATGGGAGGAAGTTATGAGTGATGATTTTTTAAAAGATTTACAGACTGCGCCAACATTGACTTTTGAGCCGTTTGCCGAAGAAAAAGAGCCTTTGGCAGCGCAGAAAATTCCTGAAGAAATGCAAAAACCGGCGTTTGATGAAAGCATCCTTACCCCGGAAGAATTAAAACAGGTGGAAGCATTCTCCGAGCAGATTGATCTAAATAATTCTCAGATGATTTTACAGTTTGGAGCAGGCGCGCAGAAAAAAATGGCAGATTTTTCCGAGACTGCACTAAACAACGTGCGCACGAAAGATCTGGGCGAAATTGGACAAATGCTCTCCAACGTTGTAATGGAACTAAAGGGATTTAACGAGGAGGAGGACAAAGGCTTTTTTGGCAAATTCCGCAAAACATCCGACCGGTTAAACGGTATGAAGGCAAAATATTCCAAGGCGGAAGTCAATATCAACAAAATTACGCAGGTGCTTGAATCCCACCAGATTCAGCTGTTGAAAGACGTCGCTATGCTCGACAAAATGTATGAGTTAAACAAAACATACTTTAAAGAGCTTTCCATGTACATTCTTGCCGGCAAAAAAAAGCTTGCAAAAATTCAGGCGGAAGAACTTCCTGCCCTTATGCAGAAAGCTCAGCAGAGCGGGCTTCCAGAGGATGCTCAGGCCGCAAATGATCTCTCTGCTATGTGCAACCGCTTTGAAAAAAAGCTTCACGACCTTGAGCTGACCCGCATGATATCCATTCAGACTGCGCCGCAGATCCGTCTTGTGCAGAGCAGCGACACACTGATGTCCGAAAAAATCCAGTCCACGATTGTAAATACCATTCCGCTCTGGAAAAGCCAGATGGTTCTGTCTCTCGGTGTAACGCACTCCGAGCAGGCCGCAAAAGCTCAGCGTGAAGTTACCGATATGACAAATGAACTTTTGCGCAAAAACGCCGCTACGCTCAAAATGGCAACCATTGAGGCGGCGAAAGAATCCGAGCGCGGCATCGTCGATATCGAGACATTAAAGATGACAAACGAGTCTCTGATCACTACGCTTGATGAAGTATTGCGCATTCAGACCGAAGGACATCAAAAACGCCACGAAGCAGAATTGGAATTGAACAGAATCGAAAACGAGCTGAAAGCAAAATTACTGGAAATTCGAAGATAAATGATTTCTTTCCGCCTTATAACATGTCTGAAAAATAAAAATTACTTTTGCCTTTGAAAACGAATTCACACAAAAATAAAAGACCGCCGACCGGCGGCAGAATATGGGGAAAACATGGGATTTAAAATCGCTTTTATCGGCGCGGGAAGCATTGGCTTTACCCGAAGACTTCTGTCGGATATTTTAACGGTTCCAGAATTTCAAGATATTGAAATTTCTTTTACGGATATCAATGAAGATAACCTGCGCATGGTGACTGCACTCTGCCAGAGAGATATTGAAGCAAATGGGCTGAATATCAAAATTCAGGCGACTCTAAACCGCAGAGAAGCTTTTCAAAATGCAAAGTATGTGATAAATTGCGTGCGCATCGGTATGCTTGAGGCTTTCGCCACAGATGTGGAAATTCCTTTAAAATACGGCGTAGATCAATGTGTCGGAGACACGTTATGCATCGGCGGAATTATGTACGGACAGCGCGGAATTGCGGCGATCTTGGATTTTTGCAAGGATATCCGCGAGGTGGCAGCCAAAGGATGTATTCTGCTGAACTATTCAAATCCAAACGCCATGATGACATGGGCTGCAAATAAGTATGGAAATGTGGAAACTTATGGTCTTTGTCACGGTGTGCAGCATGGGCATTCTCAAATTGCACAGGCTCTTGGACGTGACAAAAAAGATGTAGATATTATCTGTGCCGGATTAAACCACCAAACTTGGTATATCAGTGTAAAAACAGATGGCATAGAACGAGTGGACGAACTTTATCCTCTGATGTGCCAGGCGGAATTTTCCAAAGACGAAAATATCAGACTTGATGTGATGAAACATTTCGGCTACTACTCCACCGAATCCAACGGGCATTTATCAGAATACTTAATGTGGTATCGAAAACGTCCAGAAGAAATGGAACAATGGATCAATTATTCCTCGTGGATTCAGGGGGAAACTGCGGGCTATCTGCGCGTGTGCAAAGAATCCCGAAACTGGTTTGAAACGGATTTTCCAAACTGGATGAACGAGGAGCCAAACCAGTACATACCGGAAAAACGCTCGGAAGAACACGGTTCTTATATTATCGAAGGATTGGAAACCGGACGTACATACCGCGGGCATTTTAATGTTATGAACTGTGGAACAATCACGAACCTGCCGGAGGAATGTGTGGTGGAAGTCCCTTGTTATGTGGATGGAAGCGGGATCAGCATTCCAAAAGTCGGAGATCTTCCGCTCGGCTGCGCAGCAATCTGTTCCCAGTCCGTATGGGTGCAGAAACTTGCCGTAGAAGCCGCCGTACATGCCGATATCAATTTACTCTACCAAGCGGCAATGATGGACCCGCTTACCGGCGCTGTCTGCACGCCCGGCGAAATCCGTCAGATGGTTGACGAAATGCTTGTTGCCGGGGAGCAATGGCTTCCGCAGTATACAAAAGAAATCTCTCTTGCAAAAAAACGCATGGAAGGAGAACTGCTGCCGTACCGCCCCGTAAAAGGATTTGTCCTAAAAGAAAAAACTGTCGAGGAAATGACAGAAGAAAAAGAAAAATACCGGGAAATGGCGTCCGCAGCGGCAAAAGAAAATGTAAAATAGTCTGCCATTAATTTTATTTTTACACCGCTTTACAAGTTTTTCAAAAAAAATTACAATATAGAATTTATATAGTAGATAAACCTGAATTATTCATGAGCATGTAAAAATGCTTGATACTACAAAGCCTTGA
>CAMUAR010000038.1 GCA_947086895.1 uncultured Lachnospiraceae bacterium
CCCTTCGGTCGAGCGCGAACTGGCGCAGGTATAATATCTGTCGATATTATACCATATCGTTCCGATATGGTTCTCTCCGAGGGATGCGCACAGTTCGCAAAAGAAGATACTCTCCCTTCGGTCGAGCGCGAACTGGCGCAGGTATAATATCTGTCGATATTATACCATGTTCTCTTTGCTTTTTCATTCTGTTTCCCTGCGAATTAATTTAGATTTTTTGCGGTGCCAAAAGCAAAAATCTTATCTTGATTTTCTTTTCCAAAACATCTATGATATTATCAAAATTATAAATGCTATACTTTTTCAAATCGATAAATTCAAACGCGAAATACAGATTGTTTCACAAATAAAAAAATGGGGGTTTTTTATGAAATCTTACGAGGAATATATTGAGAGCAAATCCGATTATTACGTCTACACGCCAAGCGTTGCTGCGCAGCAGCTTTTTTTCTACCCGCTGCAATGCGGCCATTTCTTTTATGAACCAGGATATTCGCTCTGCCGCGATTCGTTTGACAGTTTTCTTTTTATGTATATTGAAAAAGGCAGTATGGTTCTTGAATATTCCGGGCAAAAATGTCTTGCAAATGCCGGGCAATTTTTGTTTCTCGACTGTTACCAGCCGCACTCTTACCATTCGCTAAACGGCTGCGAATGTTTCTGGTGCCATTTTGACGGAGTTATGGCGCGCGCCTATTACGACCATATTACCGCCCGTTTTGGAACGGTATTTTCACTTGCAAACCCACAGCCTGCTCTTGGCAAATTAAAATCCATCTACGATACTTTTCGAATGGCAAAGCCAGTAAAAGAGCCGCTTATCTCCAAATATATCACCGATATTTTCACTGCATTTCTGCTTGGTCTGCCAATGGACAAAGACCCGTTTTCCCACGTCAGCATCTCCGAGGAAGCGGTCGCTTATATTAACGAACATTTTGCCAGAGATATCTCTGTAGAATCTCTGGCAAAACGCGCCGGCTTAAGCCAATATCATTTTATTCGCGTATTTAAAGAAGAAACTGGGTTTACACCGCATCAATACGTTGTAAACACAAGAATTGCCGCTGCAAGATACCTTTTGAAAAATTCAAATCTCTCCGCAAAAGATATCTGTTTTCACACAGGTTTTTCCTGCGAAAGCGTTTTTTGCAGCGCTTTTAAAAAACATCAGGGTGTCACACCGACACAGTACCGGGATTCCGAATAAAATGCCGTGTCTTATCTTTGTATTTCTGCCGCCAATTTACAATGATTTTGTTTCTGTTTCTACAGTGCTGCTCACCAGCCCGGAAATTTCCTCCGAACCAATTTCCTGCGCCGGATGAAATTTTTCTGAAGAAAGATATTTATAAATACTATAAAGCAGAGCTTTACACTCTGGATACTGTAAAAGATTCTGCAATCCAAGCGAAGAAAAAAAAAGCTTTCCGCCCATACAGCGGCACTCAAACAACTGCGCCATCGGCCGAAGCGTTGCGCAGCTGTCCATCTCTGTCACAATGGCTTTATATTTTTTTGGCAGAATTACCGCGCGCTGTACTGCCATCGGCCACCACTGCCAGTTTGTATAAAATTCTGTCGGAAAATCCGCAAATACTGGATGATTGCAGTCAATCAGCTGTCCCATTGCGCCCTCCTGCCCTGAAAATGTGCCGACGGACCAGAAGTCTGTTGAAAATTGTGCCTGAACAGATTTTGGAAGTGCCTCTTTTGTGGATTCCGGCGATAAATATACGGTTCCTCCGTGTCTTAGCACTTCTTTTGCTTTTTCGTCAAAACAAGTTGTTTCATACACGTTTCGCGGGCATTTTAACAATATTTCTGGATAGACCCAAATTGGATATTTGTTTTTGATTTCCCCAACCTCAACTGTTAAATCAAGTCTTGTTGACCGGGTAAATTCCGAAAGCGAAAACGAAATATTTCCGACCTTTGTCAGTTCCCCGATCGGGCAGCACACTTCTTTTTCTTCCGCGAAAAGCGTGAGTCCTCCTCCACATAAAGTACATTTCAATATTCCTCTGATTTCATTTTTTCCATAGTTCGCAGTCAAAACATCCGCCTTTAAAGTTTCATTATTCTGATAAGTATATTTATCAAGTAAAACAAGCGGCAGTGCTTCGGCAAAAAAGGCGCGGAATTGTTCTGGTTCGGCAAACGGGTATGGTTTCGGCACCAAATGAGAATCCAACATCCCGACAAGCGCAGTTCCCTGCCCCGGAAAATCTTGAAGCCCTAACAACGAGATTCCTGACATTCCTTCGGTTCGAAAAACCGCTTCAACCTCCTCGCGGTAACAAAGTTTGGACAATTCCCCCGTCGCCTCAACATACTGTCTCCATTCTTCTAAAAGCCCGTTTTGTTCTGCCCGCTCTTTTATCATCTCAAAGTTTTTCGGGAGCGTCACGCCCTGAAAACTGCCAAGCTGCGCAAAATCCGGCAGCACCTCAAACTGTCCTACTTCAAAGTTAAATACTGGTTTTTGGTAGGATTTTCTTATTGCACAAAGCGCGTCGCTGTAATTTGTTTTTGCATTTGGATACTGCTTGTTAATATGTCCCTGCATACCAGCAAAAATTCCGCGCAGCGGTTTGTCAAGATAATTCTGCGCCGTGTAGAAATCGCTTTCTTTTTCGTATCCTTCTGCCCCGTAATGATTGTTAGAACCATCTGCAATCAGCCTTGTCCTATCAATTTTATGCGCGGTTTCAAGCATTTCTCGCATTCGGCTATGCCCTTCTTTTGTCGTTTGAAGCTCATTTCCAAAGGTGAGCATAACAAAGGACGGATGATTTGCATAATGCTGCAAAAGTTCTTTCAGTTCGGTCTGATAATAAAGGAATTCCTCCTCCGATAAAAACGCATCGTTTGGATTCCAGCAGGACAATTCGGGCTGTAAAAGTATCCCTAACTGGTCTGCCGCTTCAAACGCTGCTTCCGGCGGGCAATGCGAGTGAAATCTCACACAGTTTACTCCGTAAGATTGATACGTGCGCAGTACCTTAAGCCATTCCTCCACGGACATCGGCGGATGCCCCTCTTCTGGAAATACTGCACAGTTCGCTTCAGAGCGCAAAAAAATGGTTCTGCCGTTCAAGGTAATTCTCCCTTTTTCATTGTAGGAAAATTCACGCACTCCAAACATCACTGTTTTTGTTTCCAAACCTTCTGGCTGCACAGACAATTCATATAAATTTCCCCTATATTCATCCCAAAGACGCACATTTTCATCGAGTGCGAGCTCTTGAAAAACAACTGCCGTCCGTCCGGCTGGAACGGACACTTCCTGCACTGCCGCCGCTTTTAACGCATCACTTGTAATGTATATTTTGCCGGACCACTCTTTATGTGCGGACAGCTCAACCTGCACATCCACAACGTCTGGTTCCTTTTTTTTGCACTGCTTTTGTTCTGATGTTTTACAAGATGCTGCTTTATTTTTACCCTCTTTTTTTACTGGATATACATACACATTTGATACAAATACAGGTTCTTCCACTCTAAAACGAAAATACCCCAAAATTCCATTCCAGTTTGTCTGCGTTTCATCAGTCGCTGTCGATGAATATTCAATAGACTTTTTCGGCAGCCCTGGATAACTGTTATCAGATAAAATTATAACTTCACTTTCCTTAGAAAGCAGTTCTGTCACCTCAAAACAATGCGGCGTTACAAGCGTCTGCGGATAAAATGGCTCTATTTCTGTCCCATCAATCAAAAGTCTTAGACATCTTGCTCTCTCCGCCTCCAAAAATACCCGCTTCCCTTTGGGCGGCTGAAATGGAAGCCTTTTTGTAAATTTTGCTTTCCCCTCAAAAGCATGTTTTCTTGTCAGTCTGGATGCCGCAGGCTTCTGCGGGCTTCCAATTTTATTTTTATCCAGCGTTCCTGGAAGTATAATGCGATATGTTTTTCCATCGCCAATTTCCGCCTCCCACAATCCACATAAATCGTACACTGCCAAAATAATTCCTCCCTTCCAAAACAAATATTAAAAAACTGGTTTGCATATCAGCAGACTTTTTAACCCGCGAAACGAAATTTAAAAAAGGTCCATATCCCTAGGATACAGACCTTATTATGATGCATTGATAAAAATTCTGCAATTACGAAAAATGCGGACTCGTTAAGAAAAATTGCTGTGATATCCGCTGCTGAAACAAACTGCGGCAACGCGGGCTTTTAAACCAGCCTTCCCTCCCAGTTTCTCACAATCAGCTCACAATTATCAACATCAATCTCCTCCACAGCATCCTTTAACTTAACAAACAATTCCTGCTGCCAGTCTTTATAATGATATCGATCCATCTCAAGAATCACAGCTTCCATTTCATCCATGTCAAGATCATCCAGCGCAATACGAAGTTTCACAAAACATTCCTTTAAAATATCAATCGAAGGTTCTTTTTTCTGAGTACAGTCCTCCTTTTCTGCGCAGAATGGTTTCAACATCTCAACATAGCCTATATACTGATCAAGCATCGGTTTTGTGTGCTTATGAATGGAAGCGGCATCGCGCGCATTTCCGTACTTTTCCAACGCAGCGGCTTTCTCGGACAGAGAGATCGCCCCGATCTGCCTTGCAGAATTCTTCAGCGCATGAACCTCTATTGTATATCCCGGCCAGTCTTCCGCTTCCTCCATAGATTGAATCACAGCAGCTTTCTTTTCAATACTGCGGTAAAATACCTTTAAAACTTTCCAGAACAGCTCCTCGCTCGCCAGTATTTTCACTGCATAGGAAACGTCAAGATCACCGACCACCATATGTTCGATTTCCTTTTTTTCTTTTTCTACATTTATTTTATTGTAGGATTTTTGTATTTTTTCAACAGGAAGCCATTGTTTTACTTTTCCTGCCAGCATTCGAATCTCGATCGGCTTTGCAATAAAATCGTTCATCCCCTCGCGGCAAAACATCTCCTTTGTTCCTTCCACAGCGTTCGCCGTCAGAGCGATAATCGGCACATCGTCGTATTCCGGATGAAAACGCCGGATAATATGCGTGGTCTCCACCCCGTCAAGTTCCGGCATCATATGATCCATAAAAACAATATCATAATGGAAGTTTGTTATCTTATCAATTGCCGCCTTGCCGCTTGTCACCGTCTCAATATTCATTTTCAGCGGCTCCAAAAGACCCTCCGCCACAGTTAAATTCACAGCGTTGTCATCCACAATCAAAACATTTGCTTCTGGAGCAATAAAGTCAAAATCCTTTCCGCTTCCATCATCGTACTGTAATTCTTCCCCATTTAGGATTGTCGCAATATTTAATGCAAAAAGCGGTTTTTTCAGTACAAGCAGATTTGAAATATCATAATTTACACTGTCATAAAAATCAATCAGCAAAACAGTTGTAATATCGGAATTATATCGGACAAACGCCTCGACAATATCGGAAAACATCGGATGCTCGACAAACAAAAATATCTTTTTATCGGTCGGCAGCGCATTTAACTCCTTCGCCGACAAAATTCCTTTATACTCTACTCCAAGATGAGCCAGATCCGAGCGCAGCCCTTCTCTTACATAAGGGTTGGAAATCAGGCCAACCGCCAAAATTGAGGATGCGTTCTTCACTTCAATGCTCGGCGTTTCATCGATAATTTTCTGCGGGAGCGTAAAGGAAAATACACTTCCTTTTTCATATTCACTGTCAATTGAAATCTCCCCGTTCATCAGTTCCAACAGCTTCTGGGAAATTGCAAGTCCAAGCCCTGTCCCTTCGATATTGCGGTTTCTTTTGCTGTCGAGCTGCTGAAACGACTGGAACAGCTTGTCGATATCCTCCTTTCGTATTCCAATCCCTGTATCCTCAACGGCAATCTTTAGCTCAATTTCATCTTCCGCCGTGGATGTATAGCTGATCTTCATTGTAATTTTACCCTGAGAAGTAAACTTTGCGGCGTTTGTCGCAAGGTTTAAAAGAACCTGTTTAATTCGAATATTATCGCCAAGCAGCTTGCTTGGAAGTTCTGGAACAACATCCAAAATCAGCTCTACATCCTTTTCTTTTAACCTTGTCATAACAATGTTGGCAACATCATGCGCGATGGACATCGGCTCATAATCCACCTCGTTGATATCCATTTTGCCGGACTCGATTTTAGAAAAATCAAGAATATCGTTGATAATTGTCAACAGCGATTTCCCTGCTTCCTTAATCTGATTGATATAGTTTCTTGCAACCGCTGGCAGCTCTTCCCGAAGAGCCATCTCCGCCATCCCAATCACTGCATTCATCGGCGTTCTGATCTCATGGCTCATATTGGCAAGAAAATCCGATTTCATATTTTCTGATCTCGCCAAATCTACATTTGCCATATGGATAAGATATTTGTTGTACGATACATTGGACAAAATATCCGCGATTGTATAGAGAAATTCCGCAGCACTGTCAATTGTTTTCCGGTTTGTAATAGGAATACTTTTCGCATCTTCAAGTAGTTCTTCTGGCTCCTCCCCAATCTCTCTTGCAAGCCTTTCCACTTTTTCTGAGTCCAGTGGTTCTATCAGCACCTGTCCCCCGATAAAGCACCCCATAAACTTTCCGTTTGCCATAATCGGCGCGGTAAAATCCATCAGACCAGCATGACAGAAATACGCCACGGACTTTCCCTGCTCCATCGCAAGCTGCGCCCCTTTTTTATCACAATTTTCACAGAGAATACGACCGGTTTTGGAAGCTCTGTGCCTCGCGCAAAAATCATTAAAATGAGAACCCTTTGTCACTGCTACTCCATTTGCATCGGTTGTAAGGGCAGCAATGCCAGTCATATTAGAAAAAGCGTCCTGTATTTGCTGTAAAATTTTGGTATCAATCAGATCCGTCAGCTGCAGTTCATAATCCATATCCATAAATTCCCTCTCTTTTTCCAATTATTATTGCTGCCAATCACTCAATCGATAATCTTTGTGATTACCTCTAAAAGTTTCTCTTTGTCAATCGGCTTCAGCAAATAGCTCTGAGGCTTTAAGATCAATGCTTCCTGGATTTTTTTGCTCTCTGTAACTCCGGTCAAAAACACTACTGGTATATTCTTTGTCGCATCACTCGCGCGCAGCCGCTCCAAAACAGCAGGACCATTTTCCTCTGGCATTTCATAATCCAGCAAAATAAGATCTGTCTTTCTTCGCTCAAGGAATTTCAGTGCGACTTTGCCGCTGACCGCAGTTGCCACATCATATCTCTCATGCAGATATTCTTTGATCAGTTTTAACATAATCGAATTGTCATCCACAACAAGAACATGCTTGCGCTGTGCAGTCTGCGAAAAGCTTGACGGCATCGTCTGAAAAAACCGCTCTGTATCTGAAATATTCGTCTTGCGCGCCTCATCCTTTGAACTGATATTCCGCACCACCTCAAAATCATCCGCAAGTTTTGAAATTCTTGCCTGAATTGCTCCAACCGACAAAGGTCTGACCAAAACAAGATTTGCGACATTAACTGCAATTTTTGTAAATTCATCACAATCATCATTCGTGCCGATAATTACAAACGGAATTGCAGCCTGCGACAGTCTGTACTTAACATTTATCATCTGGTTGATCGAATCTCTTGATTCTCTGCTGATACAGCATACAAAAACATCCGGCGAAAAATAATTTAAATGTCTGATAATATCCTCATATCGCGTCGAGGTCGTCAGTACTTCAAAATTGTCATTCATCTGAATAAAAAAATCATCAATGACAGACTCGTTTTTCCCTGTTATCAAAATCTTGTGCTTCATCAAAATCCCCCTTTTGCAATATTATAACTTGCAAAGCTCAAACATTTACAGCCTTCTATATTCTATTATAGCTATCATCAGGAATACTTTCAAGTTACGTTTTTGTTATTCTTCTCCAAAAGAGAGCATTCTTTGTACCACAAAATAACCGAGCAGAAAAATTTCTCTGCTCTTCACAATCAAACCAGAAACTTTTCTTCTATTTACTGTGCTATATATCTTTAAAATACATTTTTTGGTAGCTTTTTGAACTTATGCACCACCCTTTCTGGCAGTATCCTTTTCCTGCATGGGGCTGCGCATAGAAACAGCGCCGACATAATAGAGTTATATCGGCGCCAATCCATATCCGACGAATAAAAATATAATATATTACTTTATTTGGTGAGCAACAGCATAATTTTATTGCTTCTTGCAATAAACTTTGTCATTGCCTCCGGGGTAAGCGGCTTATGTCCAATCAGAGCAAGATCATAAAGCTGTTCGCAGAACATTGGTACATGTTCCCCATCGCCATGTTCAAACACATACTTTACAAGCTCATTGTTTGCATTGAGAACAAGCGTTTCTTCCCCTGCAAACATTGTCGGGTCTGCGCCGTACATATTGTACATCTTCATCATATCCTGCATTCTGCGGCTTTCCTCCGAGAGCGTCACCATCGACGAGATACCCGCATCTTTTAATTTTTCAACCTTAACTTCAAGCTTTTCTTTTCCAAGCACCTTGCGGAACAGTTCTGTTAAAGTATCTGTCTCTTTCTTTAGCGCTTCCCCGTCGTCTGCGCCAACATCCTCTTTCAATGTATCTGTCAAATCGGCGTCGATACGCTGGAAGCGAATCTTGTCATTATTTTGTTCTAACTGCGTGATAAACGGCTGGTTGATTGGGTGCGTCAAAATCACCGCATCGATCCCTTGTTCAACAAACATGCGGATATACTGACTCTGCTGCTGTTCGTCCGTCACATAGTAAATAATCTCTTTCTCCGCTTCTTTCTTCGCATCATCCTCTGTCTTTTCTGTTTCTTCTTTGGCTGGTTCGTTTGTCTCTGTCTCAACGTGGTCTTTTGCCTGTTTAGCAGTCTCTTCTTCTTTCTTCTTTTTTGCCGCCTCCAAGTACTCGTTCAGCGTTACATACTTTTTATCCAGATTTTTATACAGCACATAATCGCTCATCTTCTCGCGGAATTTCTCGTCCTTCAAGCAGCCAAATTTAATAAACGGATTGATATCATCCCAATATTTCTCGTAATTTTCGCGTTCTACTTTATACATGCCTGACAGCTTGTCCGCAATCTTTTTCGTGATATAATCGGAAATTTTCTTGACAAAGCCATCGTTTTGCAGCGCGCTTCTCGACACGTTAAGCGGCAGGTCAGGGCAGTCGATCACACCCTTTAACAGCATCATAAATTCAGGGATAACTTCCTTGATATTATCCGCGATAAATACTTGGCTGTTGTACAATTTTATAGTTCCCTCAATGCTGTCGTACTCCATATTGATCTTTGGGAAATACAAAATCCCCTTCAGATTAAACGGATAATCCATATTTAAATGAATCCAGAACAACGGCTCTTTATAGTCGTGGAATACTTTGTGATAAAATTCTTTGTACTCCTCCTCGGTACACTCATTTGGATGCTTTGTCCACAGCGGATGTGTCTCATTGACCGGCTTTGGTCCTTTCTTTTTCTTTGTCTCCTCCGCCTTGCCATCCTCAGATACTTCAGCGTCAATAATCTCGTTGCCTTCCTCGTCAACTTCCGGCGTATTCTCCGCTGTATCTTCCTCATCTTCCAGCTTTTCTTCTGCCGTCTCATTGCAAAAATAAATCGGAACTGGCATAAACGAACAATATTTATCAATTACTTCTTTTGCGCGGTACTCGTTGGAAAACTCATAACTGTCCTCATTTAAATACAGTGTAATCTCTGTGCCGCGCTCTGTGCGCTCCCCGTCGGACATTGAAAAATCAACGCCCTCATCAGACTCCCAATGAACTGGAACTGCACCTTCCTGGTAGGATAATGTGTCGATTGTCACCTTGTGCGCCACCATAAAGGAAGAATAAAAACCAAGACCAAAATGCCCGATAATCTGATCCTCATTTGTCTTATCTTTGTATTGCTCCAAAAATGCCGCCGCGCCGGAAAAGGCAATCTGATTGATGTACTGCTTTACCTCACCCGCCGTCATACCAATACCATTGTCGATCACTTTGATTGTTTTCTCTTCAGGATTTACAAGAATCTGAATTTTTAACTCTTCGCCTTCCGGGATGGAATACTCTCCCATCAGCTCAAGCTTCTTTAATTTTGTAACGGCGTCGCAGCCGTTGGAAATCAGCTCACGATAAAAAATATCATGATCCGAGTACAGCCATTTCTTGATAATCGGGAATATATTTTCCGAATTGATTGATAAACTGCCCTGTTCCATATTGCCCATGCTAAATCGCTCCTTTATCTATATTCTTTTCTTTATGCATACAAGTACAGTACAGCCGCTTTTGACTTTTTATGCTGTAATCACCAGATTAGCGACAGACTGTCTATGCCTTTGTCATGTATAATATAATACCTGTTTTCCAAAATGTCAATAGAAAATTAGCACTCGATGAAAATGAGTGCTAATAATCATTGTTATAATCCTTTATCCTCTAAAACATTTCCCGATTACAGTTCTTCCGCCGCAATCTCCTTTTCCCGCAAAAATTCTTTTGCATAGCTGTCAAGTCTTTGTTCAAACGCCTTGTCAAGTACAAAAGTACAAAAACTAGTTCCTGTCACAATCATAAGCTCCCCAGCCTGATACCTTAAATTTACATAAGCTCCTGAAATTTCTTTGCGCGAAATTTTTGCGCCGGAATCTGCAAGAAGCTGTTCCACCGTATCATCAGTTAATCGAAATACAACCGACAAAAGCTGCGGTGTCTTACTCCCCCGGATCATTTGAAACACAAGCGGTTTCAATTCCGTCCAGCTTAAAAAATCCGGTTCTTTTAAACCTTTAAGCTCCTCCTCCGAATAAAACGAATGATTTCGATGCCCGTTAATTTTGTAACCGGCTGCTGTCTGCACTTCCGCCTCGCTCACAAGAAAATCGTCGAAATCGTTTTTTTGAAATAGCCTTGCCATAAAATTTTTTATTTCTAATATCTTTAATGCTATCATAGAAATCTTTGTTCCTTTCCCCATAAAGTTGTATCTTATACCATCTTTTATTAAAACAGAAATACTCTTTGAAAACAAAACAATCGCACAATTTGCTGATGTATCTGTCAAATCGGTGCGGATCTCCTATTCTTTCCAGACAGTTATCACGTATAATCCATACAGAATTCGAAATAATAATCGTACAATGAAATCCAGCCGGGCAATTTTCCTTCCCGGACAGCAGACGGATTTCTTGTTTAAATAAAGAATACTTTTATTGCAGCCCGATTTGGATTTCTACAGAAGTCTAAAAAACTGGCGGAATAATGAAAGGAGATGTTTTTATGAGAGCGAGTGAAGCCACCTACGAAAAAGTTGCAGAAAACTGCAGCGCTTTTGATCCAAAAAGAGAGGACAAGACTACAACTACAAACAGCACCTGCGAACATTGCTGCTGCAAAGTATCTTGTACAACATGTAAGCACTTCGACTCTGACGAGCATTGTGTTCTTGATCTGTATGACAAAATTGTAAAAGACCACAATCTTAAGTAAACTGCCGCACAAGATAAATTTCCAATATGTTGGAATTATTGTACCGATATAAAAAACAACAAAATATACCAAACAAAAAATTAAAATACAAAGGATGCTATTTCCGGCAGCCTTAAGCCTCCTTCCGATCTTTTGGAGGGCAGACTTAAGACCGCCAGAAAATAAAAAATTTTTTTCTATTTTCTCTTCTTTTATTTCACCAGCAAAATCATCCCCAAAATCAGCAGATGAACCGGGTAAAACGCATAAAATAAATACTTTATTTTTTTCCCTGGTTCTTTATTATAGAAAAAGATTGGAACCAATGCGGTGAGCGCAAAAATTTCAAACCGGTTGGAAAACAGGACAATCACAGCCGCAAGTCCTGCTGCAATCCACGCTTTCTTTCCCCGGAACAGATAAAAAACAAGCACAAACAAAATACCAGTATACTGATAATCTGATTTTAATAAAAATGCCGCCATGGATGTTCCAAGAATTAACAGCACACCAAGCGTATTAAAAATAACTGGCTGTGCCAGATAACGCATTTTGATGTCCTCATAAAAGTACATAAGCACAAGCCCCAAAAACAGCGTAAACATTACATTTTGATAGCTCATATAATCTTGAAAGCTTCCTTTTGGGAAACCATTAAACGCCATATCAAACGGAATTTCTGAAATCAGGGCAAACAAAAACATTCGCAGTATATACTTTCTTCTGCTTGAGGTATAGTAAAATCCTTCTACCAACAGAAAACAATAGATTGGAAATGCAATACGTCCAATCAATCTGCCAATCATATACCAGGACAGATCGCTTCCTCCTCCAATCACGGAAGAAACCGGGACAAATGCAGCAGTAATATGGTCAATGAACATTGTAATACACGCCAATATTTTCAATGAAAATGTACTCATAAACTGCCCCCATGATCCAGATTCCATATTTTTTCTTCTTTTCGACTTACCTGTGTGTTTTTTTCGCCGACGTTCTCTTCTTTTTGATCGGTCTGCTTATCTTTATTGTCATCTAGGTTTTTATTTTTTAAATTCTCTGGCTTTTCCCCTGTGCTTTTCTCTTTCTCTGCCGCTTTTTTGCCTCTTTTTTTATGATGCGTTTTTTCTTCTTCCCGCTTTCCGCAAAACAGCGTGATCGAACGCGGCGGAACCTCAAAAGTTCTCGCGCCATTAGAGTCTTCTCTCATTCCCTCTTTTCCTGTACCGTCCGCAGTGGAAAGCAAAAAGACAAGCATCTCCCCGTTGTTGATCGCCGGAAGCGCAAAATCGTGCGGTTCCCAGTGCATGTTTGCAGCGAGATAAAAACTGCAGTCCGACTCAAAAACTGCCGTTTTTGCATAGCTTCCGCAGAACAGCAACGCAAGCGTTCTGCTGTAATTGGAATAATCAGGATACCACGCTTTCGTGCCGTGTCTTGATACATCCGGGCAGCCGCAGGAAATATAATCCATTCCTCTCAGCGGTATTTTATTGTGCAGTACCGGATGTGCTTTTCGCAGCGCAATCAATGTTCTGACAAATTGAAACAGTTCTTGTTCCCTGCGAAATCCCTTCCATGATACCCAGCCAACCTCATTGTCCTGACAGTATGCATTGTTATTTCCATTTTGCGAGTTGCCAAATTCATCTCCGGCAAGCAGCATTGGAGTCCCTTGTGCAAAAAACAGAAAAGTCAAAGCGTTTCGCCGCATCTGATCGCGCAGTTTTAAAATCTTTTTTTTCTTTGTCGGTCCTTCCACGCCGCAGTTCCAGCTGAAATTGTAATCGCTGCCGTCCCGGTTGTCCTCGCCGTTGTCCTCATTGTGCTTTATATCGTATGAATACAAATCATACAGTGTAAATCCGTTGTTGTCTGCAATATAATTGATGACACCGATATTTTGCGGCTGGCGCTCAAGTCTGGCCGCCACGCTTCCGACCATCTCCTCGTCGCCCTTGACAAACCGCCTTACCTCGCTTAAAAAACCGTCGTTATACTCCGCAAGCACTGTTTGACATTGCATTTTTCCGCCGTATCTCGGATGGGAGTCCGTGCGAAAAGAAGGAGCGGATTCAAACCCCTGAGAAATAAATTTTACCCCTGCAAATTCTGGATTCTCTGTGAAAAAGCGCGGCGGAAGCAGCCCTGAGCCAATGCGGAAACCGTCGATATGATATTCTTTCACCCACCAGGAAAGACAATCTAAAATAAAGACAGGGCTGTCCGTCGGCTTAAAATCCATCTCAATCAGCACCTCGATACCGCTCTCATGCAGCCCCCTTACCATCTGTTTAAATTCCCTGCCTGCATGGGATGGATCCGAAGCATAAGAAGCTTTCGGTGCAAAATATAAACTTTCTGCGCCAAATCCCCACAGATTCGTACAGCATGTTTTTTTTGTCTCTTCTTCCCCGCTTTTTGCCAGAATTTTTGCAGTGTACGGAATTGATTTATAACCTTTATCCCTGCAAAGCATCTCGTCAAATTCCACGCACGGCAAAAGTAAAACCGCATTGATCCCAAGCTCCAACAAATACTTTTTCTTTTCGAGCAAGCCAAGATAAGTCCCTCTATGACGCACGCCGGGCGCCGTCATAGTGAACCCTCTGATGTTAAGCTTATATAAAATCATATCTTCGTAGGCGATTCTCGGCGGCACGTCCGCCTTCCACGAAAATGACTTTCCATCCTCAACTTCATTCACTATACCAAACAATTCTTTCGGCGCGCCAAACTGCTCCCTGCCCGCCGTATATTTTGCATAGGGATCCACAAACTCCCTGCCGCCCACAGCATAGCGATAGCCCCATCTTGGCGGCATTTTATCCTTTGGTACAGCCCCCGTAAACAGCCCCGGCTGTCTTACCAGCCGGGAAAGCGACAGACTTGCTGCCGCTTCCCCTTGGTCCAAATCATAAATCTTTAACTCGCACTCCAGCGCCCCAGGCACAAAAACCGCAAAATTATAAAATTCCGTACAAAACTCTTCTTTCACACAAGAAACACCCAAAGGCGCAGGATTGCCCATCATAGTTTCTATCTGCTTTGTATATTTGCCTGATCCACTCACGCTTTCCCTCCTAATGCGACTTGCCGGCAACAGCCCGCCTCCCTAAAAATAAATTAAGAAACGAGCTGTAATGTAAGTTTATGCCTCTGCTTCGATGTCCTCTTCTACTACCTGCACTTGCAGGCTCTGTCTTCTGCGCACTGCAATATCGCTGTCAAGATATTCATCGTAAGTTGTAATCTTATCCACAAGACCTTCCGGTGTAATTTCCATAATACGGTTTGCAATCGTCTGGATAAACTGATGGTCGAGAGAGGTAAACAAAAGCGCGCCCGAAAATTTGATCAGACCATTGTTCAATGCTGTGATGGACTCCATATCCAAATGGTTTGTCGGTTCATCCATAATCAGAACATTTGCGCCCATAATCATCATTTTTGAGAGCATAACGCGCACGCGCTCACCGCCGGAAAGAACATTTACTTTTTTTACTCCCTCCTCGCCGGCAAACAGCATTCTTCCCATAAAACCACGCACATAAGTGACGTCCTTTTCCGGGGAGTACGGCATCAGCCAATCCACGATGGTATCTTCACACGCAAACTCTTTTGTATTATCCTTTGGAAAATATGCCTGCGATGTTGTCACGCCCCATTTATACTCGCCGGAGTCCGGCTCCAGCTCCCCTGCTAAAATTCGAAACAGCGTCGTGCTTGCAAGAGTGTTTGCACCGACAAACGCCACTTTATCCTCGCGGTTTAAAATAAACGAAATATTGTCAAGCACTTTTACTCCGTCAATGGTCTTTGACAGATTCTTTACGGTCAAAACTTCATTGCCGATCTCGCGTGCCGGGCGGAAATCGATATACGGATACTTTCTGGAGGACGGTCTTATCTCGTCCAATTCAATCTTTTCAAGCGCGCGCTTTCTTGACGTCGCCTGCTTTGATTTGGAAGCATTGGCGGAGAATCTCTGGATAAACTCCTGCAGTTCCTTAATCTTCTCCTCTTTTTTCTTGTTTGCTTCCTTCATCTGCTTGATCATAAGCTGACTTGACTCATACCAGAAATCATAGTTGCCCGCATACAGCTGAATCTTTGAATAGTCGATGTCCGCGATCTGCGTACACACTTTATTCAGGAAATAACGGTCGTGCGAAACGACAATAACGGTATTTTCAAAATTGATCAAAAATTCCTCAAGCCAGCGGATCGCTTCCAGATCCAAATGGTTTGTCGGCTCGTCCAGCAAAAGGATATCCGGGTTGCCAAACAAAGCCTGTGCAAGCAGCACCTTCACTTTCTGGCTTCCGTCCAGCTCGGACATTTTTTTTGTGTGAAGTTCGGTCTCTATGCCAAGACCGTTTAAAAGCGTTGCCGCATCGGACTCCGCCTCCCAGCCGTTCAATGTCGCAAACTCCCCTTCCAGCTCGCTCGCCCGAATGCCGTCCTCCTCGGAAAAATCCTCCTTTGCATAGATCGCATCCTTCTCCTGCATAATCTCATACAGCCGTTCGTTGCCCATAATCACAGTTGACAATACCTCAAACGCATCGTATTTAAAATGATCCTGCTGCAAAAACGATAATCGCTGCCCTGACGTAATAATAATTTCGCCCTTGCTTGGCTCAATCTGCCCAGACAAAATCTTTAAAAAAGTGGACTTTCCTGCTCCATTTGCACCAATCAGTCCGTAACAATTTCCTTCCGTAAACTTGATATTGACATCTTCGAACAGCGCCCTTTTTCCAATCCTCAATGTAATATTGCTTGCTTGTATCATACCTGTGCTAAACCTTTCTGTAACCATTTTTGCTTACATTCCGCTGCAGATCAAATCGCAAATTCACGCTGCTTATATTAAAACAAAATTTTCGCTGCAGAATGCACAATATATTCTATTGTACAGGAAAATACAGATTTTGCAACTGTTTTTTTGCAGGGCTTAAAATTTTATATAGATACGAATATTCGAGCATACAAAAATATATTTTTGCTTATAAAACATACAGCTCCATTACATTCTACCATACAAACTTCCCGATTCCCTGAAGTTTGTAGATTGCTTCCATAAAATAATAATCTGCATAACTCATTGTAATATGATGTTCTGGTACATGGTATGCACTGCTGCAATTCTGGACAATAGCGTCGCAATCCGTGCTGAAATCCGCTCTTTTTTCCGCGATAGCACTAAGAATTTTCACCGCAGCCGCCTGATAGTCTTCCCTCTCATTTTCCGTCAGACATTCCGCAAACGTCAAAAGCCCGGAAGCAATCACGCACGCCCCGCAGCAGTCCTCCCATGCAGGTTCTTTTGGCTGCCGGAAATCCACTGGAATTATCCCGCTTTCCGGAATCTGCGACAAACAATAATCAGCAACTTTTTTTGCTGTCGTAAGGTATTCCTTTTTCTGCGTGTGCAGATAACTGACCGTAAAACCGTAGATTGCCCAGCCCTGCCCGCGTGTCCAGGAAGAACCTTCCCCATAACCCTGCCCGCCAAGGCTTCGCACCATAGCGCCGCTTTCCGGGTCAAATTCTACAATATGGCATACAGAACCGTCCGGGCGGACAAAATTTTTTTGTACTGTATCTGCATGAAGCATTGCAATCTGACGAAATCTTGGATCTTTTGTCTCTTCGCTCGCCCAATACAAAAGAGAAAGATTCATCAGGCAGTCAATAATCGCCCAACCCTTTGTATTATCGCTTGTATCGTTCCATGCCCGGATAAATCTCCCGGAAGGATTAAATCTTCCTGCCAAAAGATTTGCGGCGTGAAGCGCGGTTTTTCTGGAATTTTTATTTTTAGTCAGCCTCCAGTTCATAACCGCGGTTGGCTGAAACATAAATCCGACATCATGGTGCAGTCCATAAAAATCCTCAAAACACCGCGTCAATTTTTCCTCAAGATTTCGGGCAATCTGCGCATAATGTTCTTTTTTTGTATCCTGGTATAAAAGCCACATGATTCCGCCCCAAAATCCGTTTGTCCACCAGTTTAGCCCATCGTCTGTATTCCATTCCCTGGATAAATCCGACCTGTCATCATAATCGCCATTTTCATCCGTTCGGTAGGGAATTTTATCCTGATTTTTTTTGCTGACCCACTCCATCTTTTCACGAATCTTTTCCATCACGGGTTCTGCCCATTCTCTATATTGTTCCATACGATTTTTTCTCCTTCACTTCAAACCAATCAAAATCCGCATACCTGCCAAACCCAGTTAAATCCTGACAGCACACTCCAATCATCGCGCCTGTAAACCAGCCTTCCTGACATGCTTCATCCGACAAAAAACTCGCGTTAATACACGGACCAACCGGAAATAATTCTGCTTTTTCCTCTTTTTTATCCGATTTTCGATATCCATAAGAAAACTGTGCGTTTGCCCCTCGAATCTCCAAATGAAGAACAATATCTCTTTTTATCTCAACCGGAATATATTCCGCAAGATACTCATACTTTTTATTCTCTGCTTTTAACAGTGTAATACATTTTCCGATCTCTTCATCATAAGAAAGATGCAGATACAAATAATTTTCTGTATCGTACAGGAAAATCAGCCCTGCCATCTGCTTAAAAACTTCCGGCTCAAAATCCACACAGGTTTCTGCATCCATATTGTATTCTGTCATTCTTCTTGCGATCAGCGTCTGGGAAAAGCGCGACGCCAGACCGCTTCGCCCGTACAGTCTGAGCCATCCCGGACGCTCTGTCAGCGAAAGATAATGCGGATCCATCGGGATTCTCAAAGATTGATAGTCCAAATGAAGATTCGGCGTATCAAAATTGTCCCGCACAAACAAAGAATTTTTCCATTCCAGCGATGTTTTTTGTATGTACTCTGGCGGTTCTGCCTGATCGTTCGGCGTATTTCCCCCATCCGCCAATACAAGCCATCCGTCCTCTGTCCATCTCATTTTCTGAATCGCGGTTTCCCTGCCAAGCATGTATCTTCTTGCTCCGGCAAAGCGTTCTGCATTTTCTGGATTTCGTTCGCTGCACGCTCTCCCACAAAGATGCACCGCATACCACTCTCCATTTTGTGTCTCCACAAGATCACAATGCCCCGCTTTTTGCAGCAAAAGATCTTCGTGATGTCTGGACGTCAAAATAGAAAATGCTTCCCCATCCCTTCTTTCTTTATCAAAAGGCTGATACATTTCATAAGGTCCCCATACGTCTTTTGACCTTTGAATTGTCTGTCCATGTCCTTCCCCTGTACCGGTATCTGCACTGAACAGATAATACCAGCCGCCCCGCTTAAAAATATGAGGTCCTTCTAAAAAAATACCGTCGGCACGGTAGATATCCTTCACTGGACCCACCATTTTTCCCTGTGTTTCACTAAATTCCTGAAGCACCAACCGCCCGGCATATTTTTTTGGAATCCTGTGATCGGTCACCATACTGACCATATATTTTCGCCCGTTATCATCGTGAAATAACGACGGGTCAAAACCAAAATTATTCAATGCAACTGGCTCCGACCATGGTCCTAAAATATTTTCTGCGGTCACAAGATAATTTTCCGTATCGTACATATTACAGTAAAACGATTTTACCACCGTATAAACCAGATAAAAAATTCCTTTATCGTAAGTCAAACATGGCGCCCAGATTCCTTGAGACGGACCAACGCCGCGCAGATCCAGCTGGGAAATGCGGGTCAAAGGATACCCGATCAGTTCCCAGTGAATCAGATCCCTGGAATGATGCAGACGCACGCCCGGCCACCACTCAAATGTGGAAGTGGCAATATAGTAGTCTTCCCCCACCCGGATAATCGAGGGGTCTGGATGAAATCCGCGCAAGATTGGATTTTGAATTTTCTCCATAAAAAATAATTCCTTTCTGTTCCTCAAAAAACTTAGAATGTGTTGAAAAACTTTTTCCTTTTTCGATTTATTTTAAGTTGGTATATACTTTATTTTTATTAAAAAATTTTACAGGCACTCCTTCTCGTCAATCAAATTCTTTCAGTTTGTAAATTTCCACGGATATCTTATCCTGCTTTGTTTCGATATTCTTCATTAAATTTTCTGCGGACAGCTCTCCATTGAAACCACATGGAAGCGAATTTATCCCCTCGGCAAAAATTCTCCATTTCGCTCCATCTTCTTCGGTTATAATCAAAGAGTCAAAGCTCCCGCACTCAATGTTTTTTATTTTTCCCGTTTTCTCTCCTGTCTCAAGAATTGTAATAAACTCTGCTTTTTTTCCTTCTGCGGCAAAGCTTACGGTCTTTTTTAACGGCTCCTGCAAATATCCCGCTGTTGTTTCTAGTTCTTTTTCTGTAAACTGATCTTTTCGCTGCGGATATCTTCCGATGGTAATATCACAGGACTTTGGCCACGCCAAAAAAACCGCGCTCTCTGGTGTAAAATCCATAATATCGTTTGGGTTTACGCGCGCTGGCGCACTGTGAAAACGAAGGCACGCCGTTTTTTCTATTTTTGCCGTATAGCAATTTGTTATAAACTGCCCTGCTCCAAACGGGTCGTCAGAAAACCTCGCTTTTTTTGAAAATATGATTTTATCTTCATTATCAAACCGTCCCATCGGATGATAAAGACAGTCGTAGCGGTGTTCTTTTTTTCCTGCAAGAAAATCCCACACAATACAATAACCGTGAAAAAGCACAAGCAGCCTTCTTGAAAAAACCGGCTCCGAATATTCTCCAATTTCCCCCTGTTTTCTTCTTTTTTCTGGTTTTAAAATGTATCTTCCTTCCTTTTCACATTTCTCCTCTGGAAAAAGAAACGGGTACGGCGTCTGTCCTCCGTAAGGCGGATCCATCCACTCGGTAACAGTCTGCGCACAGACTGCACTGAATGTATCTTTTGTTCTGCTTTGAGTATCTTTGGAAACGTTCTGAGCCGCCGCGTAATAAACACACTGGCACGGCGACGGCTTCTGCATTCTTTTATCTACCACAACCATATTGTGAGCCATCGAAGTCTGCACCCACATTTTAAATAAAAATGAACCGTACCCATACCATGCATATTCATTATTGTGAAACGTTCTGTTCTCCTGAAAAAACGACGCGAGACTTAACCGGTCAAAATGACCGTGATACCCGCCGTGCGTTCCAAATTTTAACACTGCCTGACAGTTATCTTTTCTTAAAATTCCAAAACCAGCCCCCGGCAAAAGCAGAGAATGCTCTATAAAATCATTTCTTTTGTTATCTTCTGCTTGTTCGTCCCGCACAAACAATGGCTCTGGCAGGGCAGCCTGCCCGGCAATCCGTTTGTATGCTTCTTCCCCGTAAAGATAGTATGCTTTTTGATACAGCTCAGTAAAATCCTGCTCGTTGCTGTCGTTGATCGAAAACAAAATTCCTTCTTTTGTCAAAAGTTTTGCCGTGCAGTCAAAATAGTCTTTCAGGCATCTTGTCGGTTTTGTAAACGTTTCAAATCTCTGAAAACTCATCCCAAGAAACGGCTTTTTATCCTCTGCCCAGCTCTCTCGGACCGCCCACGGCGCATGTAAAATATTCCGGTCAAAAGACGCTGGTATTTTTATATCCTTCACCGAAATTCCAAAATTTTCCGCCGCATTTGCAAAATCAAAAAACAGTTCTCCGGCAAGTTTCACATAGCCGGAAGCTTCTTCAAAATACATTCCGTCATCCAAAAAAACCGCTGAGAGCAGATCAAAAATACCATTGTATCCATATAAAAAACGCTCTACCATACCATAATCCTGCAGAACCATCGCACAGAGCAGACCAGCAGCAGATTCTGCGATCTGGAAATTATTTCCATCTCCATCGGTCAGCCGCCACAAAGCAAACTCCATATAGTTTCGGAGACAAGCTTCTATTTTACGGTGTTCTTCCAAGGTAAAAAACGGGTAGAGCAGATCGTAGGATACCGCAATTTTATTAAAAAATTCTGCCTCCTGCACCCATCCTGCATTCTGCGCGCGCTGTACTTTAAAATCTCCTCTGGCATACTCGCTTTTCTTTTCAATAAATTCAAAATAAGATTTTTTTGTCGCAAGATACCCGTTTTCTGAATCAATCAGCCCCATAAAAAATTTTATTACTTTATTTTTATATTCTTCCTTTTCTGTGATCTGAAATGCCACCGCCGACTGAACAAGCGCGTTTTGAGAATAAGACGGGTACACAAAATCCTCCTTTTCAGATACTTTAGGAACCTCCCATTCCCATGCTCCTTTTTCATACTTTTCAAAAAATGCCTGATACAGTCTTTGATCCGATAAAATTTCCTGTTTTCTGCGCCGCCATTGTTCCCCTGTCAGCATAAGATACGGATGTTCTCTTTTTTTTGCTGTCGAAAACACAATCTGCTTTGCCCTTGTCCCATCTCCATCCGGCACAAAAAGAAAAATGCTTTTTTCCAGACCGCCTGCGGGGATATCTTTTGTTATTTGAATCTTTATTTTATATTCTTTCTGCTCTTGTGCTTCTAAGATCAAATACGGCTGATATTCGGTGAAAAGACTTTCTTTTCCATACTGGCATTGTCTGACATTAACGAGCTTTTTTTCCTTTGACCGATTGGATAGAAGAACCGAATATTCCACCCATTCTTCGCTGTTTCCGCTCCTGGAATTCTGCTTTGCAAACGCGCCGAAATCCCCCATAATCCCGGCAGTTATGCTTTTTACAATCACAGGCGCGCCGTGTTTTAACCGAACGGAAATCCGGTCGATATAATTTAAAAACGCCCGAACCATGCATCGGAAATCAAAATGTCCAAAGGGAATCTCCACAATATGATCGCCTTTTCCCATCACCCATACACTGCCAATTGTACATGGAAAAAATTCTGGTCTCGCAATAGCCAGCGGAAAAAGCACCACCTCAAGTTCTGTCAGTTTATCCTCCAAAAGCTCCACCTCAAGCCGGATTCCTTCCTGCGCAGAAATATCAGTTACATTATGTAATGTATAATTATATTCTGTAATTTCTTTATCCAACCGCACAAAATTTTTCTCTAATAATGTGCAATCCATCTTCCTTTCCCCCTTTTCTTCCGCTTAAGTACACACCGCTTTTGCAGCATCTTTTATATTCACTATATTTATAATTTTCTGAAACCTTGTAATATACCTTATCACAAATCCTGGAATGAAATATGAAATCTTCAATAAACAAGTATCTGTAAAAGAAAAGACCACCACAAAACAGAAGCTTTCGAAAAGAATCTTATGCCATAGTACATGCAGCAAATCGAATCTATAGTAAAGCCCTGCTTTGCAGCAGCCTTTTGATCCTCTTATTCAAATACAATATCTTCCGCGTACTCCCCGATATGAATATTGCCTTCCTCCGGTTTTATTATATGTTTTCCGCGCACATACAAGTCTTTAAACCGCACGTCCACAACTTTTCTCGTTTCATCATACCCCCGGATTTCAGAAGTAATTTCCCCGCTTCCGGTATAATGAATATTTTCAAACTGTATATGTTCTATCCAATTACCTGGAATCGGGTTGTACCGCTTATTCCATTTTACCTGAATATCCAAAAGTTTGCCGCGTTCAAATTGTTCCACACGGATATTTTTGTATGTGACGTTTCGTATTGTATTTCCATCTCCGGCATTGATGCACAGACAGCCAAGATAATCGTCCTGCGGCTCATGGTGTTCCAAAATATCAATATTTTCGAACAGAACATTCTCAATTGTATTGCCCCCATTTCCAGAATCCCCATGAATGCCAATGTTCGTTGGATGAGCCACATCCGCCCACAGCACGCAGTCTTTCACCTGCACATTGCCAGAGTCTCCAAGGTACTCGTATCTTCTTCCATACACGGTAATGCAATCGTCAGAACTGCGCACAAACACATCCTTAATCAGAACATTTTCGCACGCCATCATATTGATGCCGACAGACCATCCCATATGAGAAAAACCCCTGACATCTTCAATCACAATATCATAGACGCTGCCTAAATGGATAATATTGTGAGTCGGACTTAAAATAGTAACCCCTTCCACCAGCACATGAGCGCAATTATTGACCTCCACGCCGCGCAGATAACTGTCTTTTTTCAGATAGCCAAGATAAATCACGCCGCGTCCGCCAATCGAAACATACTGCTCGTTTGTAATTCGAAACGATCCCATTACAAACGCTCCGCCGTCAAGCTGAATTTGAACATGGGACGGTATATCAAAAATAGAACCTTTGATATAGTGCAGCCCTGCTCCAAAATACAAAACCGCTCCCTTTCCAAGCCTTTTTAACTGTTCAGAAAGTTCTGCCGGGTCGTGGATTGCAACTCCTTCCATTGAGATAACATCTTCCGGTGCTTCATTTTCTGCTGTTAAAGCCCATGCTTCCTCAGGTTTTTTCAATTTCCCTCCCGCAAGGTAAATTCTCTTTTTATCATCTTTCAGGCTGTTTAAAAACAATTTTGCTTCTCCTGCCATCAGATGCAGATTGTGAAAACGATCGCCGTTGATCTCAATGGAAAGCTTTGCCGGCTCCATCAAAAAGAAAGTGATGGTATTCTCCTTTCTCCGATAATGGATTTTTTTGGAGGCTGGCCGGATATCAACAGTTTCTACATTGCATCTTAAACTTGTAATCTCGCATTCCACTCCACCTGAAAAATCAAAATGTACTGCGGATGCTTTCGAGACATGATGCATCTCTATCCTGACAGAATAGGCCTCTACCTCCTGCCATTCCCCGCCTCTTGTTCGAAGCCTGATTTTAAAATCTTGACTTTTGGCAATCCCCTGGGGAATCGCGTAAAGCTTCAACCGATCCATTGTGTCCTGTCCTCTCCTTTGCCTTTCTCTCCATTATAGCTTTTGCCCTAAATATTACAAGAGGGTTTTCCCTCCCTGCACTTTTTTGCAGGGAGGAATATCTTTTCTTTGTTATTGTCCTAATTTCTCCACAAGCTTATCATTGTATGCCTGTACTTCATTTTTTACCACATTTTTATAAGTATCAACAATTGTCGCTGCTGGTGTGCCTTCTTTTGCTTCTGCTTCGCCGTAATCCATCGTCACGCCTTCATACAGATCGTTGTTCTTTCTCTGCGGAATGCTTTTTGCCATACAATCATAGTACAGCTTAATCTCATCTGCTGTCATATAGGTTTCCTGCTCTGCCCTTAATCCCTTTGCGTACTCGTCAAGGATCATCGCTGCAAGAACTGCTCCGGCAAGCGGATTCTTTGAACCGTTCGGAATTGCATAACCATTGTCCCACACCGGCGTTGTCGCCATGGAACCATCCATTGTAGGAAGCGGAACAAAACTGGTATCCTCGTTGTTGCCAAGAATTACACCGTTCTCATCGCGGTTTGCAAGCTGTTCATGGTTGATCGCCTCAATGTACATCGCGCCGATGCCAAGCCAGCCGTCGTTGCCTTCCGCACGCGCCTGAATTCCCTCAAGCTTTGTGATAAACTCAAAGTACTTTAACATATTCTCGTCTTCCCAGTTGGACGTTAAGAAACCGTTTCCAGACTCTTTGATTCCGACAATTCCGCTTGCATAGGCAAAGTTCTGCAGCTTATAGCGCGGTCCAAGACCCCACTGATCAATCGTTCCGTCGCCGTCTGTATCCACGGTTAAAAGGTCGCAGTACTCAATAAATTTATCCCATGTCCACTCGCCCTTTGCGTACAGTTCACCCGGAGTTTCCAGACCGTTCTCCTCAAACATTGGAATATAGTAAGCTACAAGATATGGCTTTGTTCTCGCACTGTTTGTAAATACATAGTAATCGTCACAGTACTGGAAGTTTTTCATCGAAGCTTCATCCATAAAACTGCTGCCAAGATCCTGCTGTATCAGATCGGTAATCGGCTGAAAATAATTCTTTGTTACATAGCTTGGGAAACATGCGTTGCCTTCGGTAAAGATCAGATCGGAAGGAGTACCAGCAGCAAGATTCTGCTGCATTGTCTCAATGCCCTTATTCCAGCCGATCGCATTTACAGTAACTGTGCCTGCGCCATACTTTTCTTCATAGCGGCGGATCGCTGCCATCTCAAAGCTGTCTCTGCCGTCTGGATTCCAGTAATGGTCGAATACAACATTTGGATTATCGAGCTTGTCAATCTCCAAAAGGCTTTTGTATGCTGGTTCATCTCCATCCAGCTGAGCGGTCTGGGTCGGTTCCGGTTCGGTTGTCTCGGTCGGCTTTGCAGCATCCTTTGTCGGTTCCGGCGTGCTTGTCGCCTCGGTCGGCTTCGGGCTTGGTGTTGGTGTTGGATCCTCTGATTCGTTTCCGCATCCGGTAAGCATCCCGGTAAGCATCGTCGCTGTCAATGCAGCACTAAGTAACGCTTTTTTTCTCATGATAACTCCTCCTTAAAAAAATATAATGTTTCGTTGTTTATTTTTAAAGGCTGCAACCCTTTAAAAATCTAAAATATTATCCTTTAATACCGGACGATTCCACGCCCTCCACAAACCACCGCTGTGTAAAAATATAGATAATCAGCACCGGAAGGATAAACAAAAGCACTGAGGCGTAAGTAACTCCCATCTGGAATGGCAGATTTGTTCTTGTCGCAATATCATTCACCATACCGTCCACCGCAAGCTTTAACCGGACTGCAAGCGGCTGGTAATTCTGCGGGAAAAATGTTCTGGTTAAGGTATACTCGTTCCAGTGCCATACCAGCGAGAACAAAAATACGGTCAGGATCGACGACTTTGCATTTGGCAGCATAATGCGCACAAACGTGGAGACACTGCCGCAGCCATCAATTTTTGCCGCCTCCTCAAGCTCTTTTGGAATATTGCGGAAGCACTGCCGGAACAGATAGATAAAAATACCGGAGCGCAGTCCCACGCCAAAAAGCGAAGGAATCCAGAACGACCATCTTGTATCAATCAAATTCGTCGCAAATTCTGTATAATTTTTTCCTGTGATAAGACCGAGAATTCTGCTGATGCCGAAAAAATCAAAAAACCGGTACTGTACGAACGACGGGAGAAAAATAATCTGAGTCGGTACAATAATTGTTAAAATCACCAGCAAAAACAACGGCTCCCGAAGCGGAAATCGGAATCTTGCAAAACCGTATCCCGTCATTGCGCACACAATAATCTGTATTGCGGCGCAGCTTAGTCCCAAAATCAGTGTATTTGCCAAAGACGACCAAAATTTCAGATAATCAAGCGCATTTTTGATATTGTCAAAAGTCAGCGACTTTGGTATCCAGATTACACTCAAATCCTGATATTGGATTGTCGGCATAAAGACCTTTGATAAAATCTGCAAAAGCGGGTACAAAATGACAAAGCCAAGCCCAAAGATCAACAGAAACCGGCATACTGCCCAGACATAATTCCCTAATTTATACAGTTTTTTCTTTTTAAAAGAAACTTTCGGAATTTTTCCTGCCCACGCTTTTTTTCTGTCAGCAATTACATTTTCCATAATTACCTCTTTCCTGAAACCGCTTTTTCGCGGTTTCCCATTCTAAACCTGCACTGTATTCCTAAACTACGCCTCGTTTACATAGAATACATGTTTTGCCGTAACTGCATAGACAACAATAATAATCAAAAACGCAACCAGGCAGTACGATAATCCAAGCGCCGAGCTTCCCCCAAGATTTCCCCGAAGCGAATACTCTTCATAAATAAATTTAATCATTACATTTGACACATTGGTAAAAGAATCAATCAGCGAATAGACAACGACAACCAGCGTGATTGGCGATATCCTGACCCATGTAATTTTCCAGAAACATTCCCACGCGGTCGCGCCCTCAATCTGAGCCGCCTCATACTCTGCGGCAGGAATTCCCTGAAGCCCGGATAAATACAAGATAATCTGTATTCCCGACATCCACACAATATCGAAAATCCGGTTTGAAATCTGTGTAAAGACATCGACGACTGCCATCGGCAGCCCCGCGCTGCTCAAAATATTCGCCACGCCGTTGCTTGCAAATAAATATGTATTTTCCGTCTCCATCGACGTGTCAAGCCCATAGGAGCGCAGCACCTGAATTGCAATGCCCGATGTGATAATTACCGGCAGGAAAAACAGCGCCCTCGCAAATGTCCGACCTTTAAATTTCTGATTCAGCACAATCGCGATAAAAAGGCTGAAGATAACACAGATCGGCACTTCAATTACAAATTTAGATAAGCCCGGCCATACAGTGCTGTCAAAAAAATAAATATCATCGCGGAATTTATAGATAAAATTCTCCAGCCCGATAAACTTGTACGTCATGCCTTCTGTCGTGATACTCATTTCCTGGAACGCATAGTAAAACGCCATTCCAAGCGGTCTTAAAAACAGAAAGACAAGCCCTACAAGCCAGACAGAGATAAACGCATACCCGATCTTAGCTTCTCTCCGGCGCATTTTGTTTAATTTCTTTTTGCCAGCCATACATGTTTATCTCCTTTCCCCTTCTGTAAAAACATATCCTTTTGCCGCGATTGTCACGCCGGAAACTGTAATATCCTTCTTTCCGTAATTGACGTACACGGAACCTGCCTCGCCGTAGTCCGTCCGGTAAACCTGATCGGCAAGCTGTTCATGACCTGTGATTTCACTTCCTGCCACAGCGGACAAAACCGGCGCTGCCTGCGCATAATATTCTTTAATTTTCTTTTCCCATCCCTTATAACTTGCATTATACAAATAATTGTATCTTGTTTTAACCAGCTCATGGGCATCGCCGTAAATCAGGGAAAATCCAAGGCTGCTTCCGGTTTCCAACGCCTTTAAAACTGCTTTTGCCGGGTCGGCCGTTAAATTGATCGGCTCGGTGGAGTACGAAGTATAACCGTGCAGTACAATTTGATAGAACGGTATGCTTCCATCCGCCAGATTAAAATTTGTGGATTCTGTCGCAACACCGGAAATATAATCTGCATACATTGCCGCATAAATATTTCCTGTCTCTACCATTACGCTTCCAAAATTACTCCCCGCAGACTGCACCATTTCCATCCATAACGCCATAGTATCATCTCTGTGAATCGCATTTTTTCGCGCTGTAAAATCAGAGTAGAGCGTCGAACCTACCGCGCCGAGAGAAATACCGTCTGTCATCAGCTTATCCTTGTCTTTTACAATTTTTAAAAATGCTTCCATACTTAAATTTGGCGTCAGCATCTGCCAGCGGTTTTCCTCTTGTTTTACTCCTGTATTTGGATCGTAAGTATACTGGTATGCTGTGTCATGCGTTGCCGCCTGTATCGCGTCGCTGTGGATGGAATACGTTCCGCTCTGATAAAAATTCATAAAGTCTATACATGGAAACAGATTGATCCCCGCATTTTTTGCATAATCTTCCAGAGCTTTAAAATCCTTTTTTCCGCCAAGTTTGCTCTCAAACTTTATTTTTGTCGGAACACTCGCCTGCAAGCCGCCCTTCTGCCAGCCAAGATAACGAACTGCCATTTTATCCACTCCGCCGTTTTTTAATTCCTCCAAAATTTCTTTTGCCTGACGGTACGTAGTAAACGGTTTTACTGTCTTGTATGGAATACCGAGAAAATAGTCGGTATCCTCAATACCGCCGTACAATGTTAAATACAACGGCGCTTCCTCTGCGGATTCCTTTTTTGTCAGCCCATTTAAGACCAGATAATCCCGATAACGTTTCGCCATTCCAACATAATCCGCTTCCCCATCTTTTAACAAAAAATACCTTAAACGGTAGCAGCCTTCGGAATATCGGTTATCGACGACAACTGTGCTTCCAAGCGTGCTGTTTCCCCCGTAGCTGTTCGCTACAGAGCGTGTCGCCGACATTGTCTGGCGGTAATGAAACTGCATATAAACATTATTAAACGAAGTGATTGTCCCGGAGCTTAATGCATTTACCACTGCGCTTGCACCTCCAGCTTCTGCTGTCGCCAAAAAACCATGGTCTTGAAATGAGGCGCCAAACACTGGCATCAGCACATTTTTTGCAGTTTTTAAGTTTTTGTCCAGAAGAAGCACTGGATCTCTTCCATAAACGTTTTGACTGTACGCCCCGTAGGAAGCTTTTTGGTTGTTGAAATTGATCAAGGCTCCAGACCCGTCTGGAATCAGCATATAGCCGGAATCCTCAAGCCCTGCTGCCCCAAAATACGGCAGAATACTGATGCTTCGAACCCCCCAGTAAGATACTGTTCCGCGGTCTGCGGCTGTTCTTCCCTCCTCAATGCGCTCAATAAAATCCTCAAATGGAACTGTCACAGTAAAACCGTCCTCGGTGAGATGATACTGTATGGAAAAACCGACTTCCATATCTTCAAAATAGTACCATACCTTTAAATCTTCCCCCGCCTGCTCAATCCTTACATTTCCTTTATTTACAACACCTGCAAGCGTATTTTTCGCGGAAGTGGCGCCGTTTTGATCCACAAAAACCACCTGATAATCGCTGCCTAAATTCATCTTATTCACCGCTTTGGCAAGCGTATCCGCGTTTCTTTCCTCCTCTGACGGAACGGATAAATACCATTCTTTATTTGCTTTGTCCATTACGCCGATATTTCCGCTTTCATTGACATAGAGTGCAATTCGGTTGTTTTCCAGCGCAAGATAAGTATATCCAAGTGCTGCCGCCTCGTTGTCCGCCGTCTTCCAGGAACTTCCGATTTTGTTGTCCGGGAGGGGAATCGACGATTCGTCCGATTCATTTATAGCGGGTTCATCCGCCGTTGCTATAACGCCTCGCTCCCTTATTAGAAAAGCGGTTGCCGCCAGCGACCCGGCCAAAACAATACCGGTGACTGCCGCTAAAATTCGTTTTTTCATACATTACCCCTTTCCTATAAATAACGGAGCTTTATCTCAAAATAGATCGTTGCAAAAAAGGAGTAAATCTGGGTTACAAGCCCGGATACCAGCACGACCAAAAATGCAATAATCATCACTCCGCACAGCGTTAAAAACATGGACATTAAAGTTTTCGGACCACTGTAATCATGAATTGCCATCAGTGCGATAAAAATTAACAGTGCGCTCCAGAGCAGTCCAATGGCATTTAGATAGGTGAGATAAACCGCTTCGCTCTCCACTAAAGTGTGTGTAAGTCCCACCCGCAAAAGTCCGAGAAAGATGTATGGCATCAGCGCGTAAGCACCCGCAACCCAGACCTCCTTCATCCGCCCTTTGCCGTCCATCAGCGTGCAGAAACACCAATTTGCCACAACGCTGATCGCAAAGATCAAAACACTGGTTAAAAGAACTTGGAAAATATTTACATTTCCATCCAGCTGGCGCATGGTAAGTTTAAAATCAAAATCAACATAGCCCCAGTCCAAAATACCCAAAAGTACCCACAACACCAAAATTCCATTTGCAAACCGAACGGAAAATTTATTGTTGTTTTTCATCTCCCGAAATCCGTCCATCGGATGAAACAAAATATAGAACGGGTAGAGATACTTGCTCATATTGCTGTAATAGCCCGGTCTTCTCATCACTCAACCTCCTTTACGGCAGAATGTTTCCTTCTCTCCGCCAAACTCGCAGCGAGTAGTTTGCCCGCGACAATCAGCACCGCACAGCCTGCAAGAATTCCAAAAAAGATTGCTGTAAAATTTTCCTTCATATTTTGATTGCGAAGCTCCTCTTTTACTTCCGAATAGTATGAAGTCGCCACTCCGCTGTGCTCAAAATAAAATTTTGCCGTCTCCCAGTCGCCCTCTTCGTAGTAAGCCCGCCCAAGACCGACATAAGCCCAGTCATAGTTCGCGTCCATTCGGACAATCTCCTCAAACAATTCTTTGCTCTCGGCGTAGAAACCAGCATTAAAAAGCAGAAACGCTTCCTTTACAATCTCCCCGAAATAGGTCGGCTCAAAAACTGTGATGCTGCCGCGTGTTCCGTCCAGCACCAGAACCAAATCCCCCAGCGTATCGACCGCCACCGCCTGCGTGAATGCTCCAAGATAAGCGCCGCTGCCGCCGAAGATCGCCTGCTGAGTCCCCACATTGTCAAACCAGAATACACGCCCGGAATATGCGTCAAGCGCATAGGCAAATCCATCCTTATCCACTGCCACATCAGTGTAAGAAGTATTAAAGACCGGCGCACCTCCTGAAGTATCTGGCATATCACCGTAGTTCATAAACCGTTGAGTGTAGATATTGCCGCCTAAAGGATTTAATTTTTTTAACATATCATCGGTTGCCGGCGACTCACTGTACGCTGTTACTGTATAGATAAATCCCTCTTCATCAATATCAAAATTCGAAAACTCAACCGGGATAAAGTTCTGCATTTTTGCGCGCTGTTCTTCGCTCGCAAAACGCCGCTTAAATACTTCATAGAGTCTTTTCCATGTCAGCTGAACCTCGTTTCTTCCATAGAATCCCAAAAACTCCCCGTCTGCATCGATCATATACGCGCCCTGCGTGGAATTCTCCGACAGCATATAGATAATATCGCGGCTGTCCACCAAGATTTTTCTCGGAAGAAATGTTGTGGTTGAACTCTCAGTAAGCAGCGCGGAATCTGGTCTTGCAATCTCACGCACAATATTGCCGTCTTTATCCGCAGCTAAAATCCGCCCGCCATCCTTGTCTGCAAGGTAGATCAATCCATCCGTATGAACAAAAATTCCTGTAACCCCTTTGATGCTTACTTCCTGCCCGCCAAGCAGAAAACTTTCCATCACACGATCCACTTCAAACTCCGAATTTAAAATAACAATCCTGTTATTTCCGGCATCCACAATATAAATTTTTTCATCCGGCGCTACAAAAAGATCCGTCGGCGTATTGAAAGCTCCAATTCCAAGCTGCAGTCCGTTGTAATCCTGCTCCGCCACATAAGAATACTGGGATGGAATCGCGTTGCCGAAACTGTCATAGCGGTAGTCCGCAGATACGTTTAAGTTTTTGGCGCTTGCCGTAAAAAGGATTGCCGCAAGCGCAAATGCTGTTTTTCTCAGCCATTTGTTTTTTAAGTTTTGCATATATCCTCCTAACATGCGCCAATGCTATTCTTTGATCCCGGCGTGCGCCATGGTTTCCATAATGCTGCTCTGCGTAATTAAAAACATTAAAACCGGCGGGATAAACATCAATAAGTTAGCTGCCGCCGCAACGCCTGCCCTTGCAATTCCGCCCGACTGGATCTGCGCGAGCGCTGTCGGAAGCATTTTTAAGCTTTCTTTATAAATAAAATTGCCGCCCGTCATGCTCCACATTCCCTGGAACGCAAAGATAATCATTGTAAGCCATGCAGGTTTTACATTCGGCATTACAATATGCCAGTAAATTTGAAACTCGTTCATACCGTCCAGTCTTGCCGCCTCCAGAAGCGAGGTGCTGATGCCTTCCATAAACTGTTTCATAAGAAACAGTCCCATCGGCGTTGCAACCGACGGCAGAATCAGCGCCCAGTACGTATTGATCAAGTGCAGCTTCGCCATAATAATATACTGCGCCAGCCCAAGTACGCCGCCGGAAAACAAAAGCGCGACTGTGACAATCTTAAATAAAATCTTTTTGCCTGGAAAATCGTTTTTTGCAAGCGGGTAGGCTGCCATAGATGCGATAATCACATTTCCCGCCGTGCCGACTGCGCTTACAAACACACTGTTAAAAAGATATCTTGAAAACGGCACCCACAGATTGTCAATCAGCTGAGAAATCAGCTTGAAATTTTTGATGGTCGGATTCTGCACCATAAAC
>CAMUAR010000039.1 GCA_947086895.1 uncultured Lachnospiraceae bacterium
GGGACTTGAACCCCCGACACCACGGGTATGAACCGTGTGCTCTAGCCAGCTGAGCTACTCCGCCGCAAACTGCGATAACTATTATATTCGTTCTTCTGCTGCTTGTCAACTATTTTATCGTTTTTCTTCACGTCATATCGCTGACAAACAGCTTCCCTCAAAAAAGATTTACACGGCAATACTGTAATGGATGAAAGATCACAGATTTTCAATCCTTATCTGGATTTTCCTCAAACAATATTTCATCTGGGTAGACAAGACCGAGTACTTTTCTTGCCATCTCCTCAACAAATTTTTTTGTTTTTGTATAATCCTTTTTTATATCAAGTTTCGCAGACTCCTGTTGCTGCTCAGCAATTTTGGTTTGCAGTTCCTGCTGTTTTAGAAGTTTTTCATCGCGCTCTTTTCTCAACTGAACAGTAGCATAAGTTAGAAAACCGCACAGCAGCAAAGTCAAAACTACCAGCAGTCCAAATCCTGTCATCTTTTTTTTCTTTTTTACTGCTTTGTTGTTCCTCGCCATCTCTCTCTAATCCTCCGTGGAAACTGCTGTCTTTTCTTCCTGCGCTTGTTCCCTCTGCTTTGTTTTCTTGTTTCTGCCTTTTCTTTTCCGCTTTTTTTGTCTGCTTGCTTTCTTCTCTTCTGCCTTCTTGCGTTTTTTTTCTTGTTTTTCTATTTTAACTTGTTTTCTTTTTATTTTCAATTCTTTCTTCTTATTTTTTATAGGTTCCCATTTTCGGAACCACCATTTTCTGAGCCGTTCCGCGCTCTTTCTTGCCCCCTCGACAAGTCGATCTTTCATAATGAGACGATACACAATCATACCAGCAAGCATTCCAAGAATTGAGTAGGCTCGTATCACACCACTGTTCTTCTTGTGAATCATTGAAAAGACAAGCACGGACGCGGTTCCCCAATAGAGAAGGTCAAACAACTTTTCTAACACAGTATGCCGTCTTAAAAATGCCCGCACCACAAGCAGGATATCATATCCGCAGAAGCTTGCTGCTCCAGACAATACAGAAAACAACAAAAGCTCCAACTCTGGAATAACTGCTTCATTCATAGGCTATCCATCCCCGCCCTTCTACCGCAGAAGCCTTGCAAGGAAAGATTCTCCATTCTTTCCGTAGCCCTTTTTTTCTGTATATATCAAGCTGTCCACCCTGCCGCTGATCTCGATTTCGCCCTTCTCTAAAGTCAACCGCCCAATGTGCAATCCATTTCCTCGGATCAGCAGCACTCCAAGCTCTGTCTCCAAAATAATTTCCTGCTCATCAAAAGATTTGACGTCCTGCACACCGCTCAGATTTGCTTCTTTGCGATCCGACATATAAAAAGTATGGTGTCCTTTTCTCTCCTCCATCGCATTCTCCCCTGCCAAAAGATATTATTGGATACTCTATCCTATGCTTTCAGCAAGTGTCCTATGCAGGAAACTCCAATGATTGGAACCATCAAAACATTACAGACAACGGTACAGTTCCTTTGCCTCATCCTTTTTTGTTGTCTCCGCTACATCAAGAACTTCGACTCTGACTGCTTTGCCGCCAAAACCAATCTCAATAATATCTCCAACTTTAACATTGGTAGAAGCCTTTGCCGGCTTGTCGTTCACGGTAACACGCCCCGCGTCGCAGGCATCATTTGCAACGGTTCTGCGCTTGATTAAACGAGAAACTTTCAAAAACTTATCCAGACGCATAAAATACCTCCTTAAAATATAAACACGCCGCTTGGCGGCATGGTTCCAATGCACAGCCTGCATCTCAAATCGAGCAGGAACGCCTTTTCTCCTGCTCGCTGCGCCGACTGTGCGCCGCTTGGCGGCATGGTTCCGATGCACAGCCTGCATTTCAAATCGAGCAGGAATACTTTTTTCCTGCCGCTGCGCCGGCTGTGCGCCGCTTGGCGGCATGGTTCCAATGCACAGCCGTGCGCATAAAAACGGCTGTTTTGAGCCCATCCTCAAAACAGCCGATTGTCGCACTCTGACCTATAAATCGCAAAATTATGCGTTGATGATATCTTTCAACGCCTTGCCAGCCTTAAATTTTGGCGCCTTTGATGCCGGAATTGTGATCGCCTTCTTTGTCTGTGGATTTCTTCCTGTTCTCTCCGGTCTCTCAGCAACTTCAAATGTGCCAAAACCTACCAGCTGCACTTTCTCGCCCTTTACAAGTTCCTCTGTGACAACATCGATAAATGCCTTTAATGCATTCTCAGCCTGCTTCTTGGAAAGCTCGGACTTGTCCGCAATCGCTGTAACTAATTCTGCCTTGTTCATGTGATTTCTTCCTCCTCTAAAATTTTGATGAAATCAGACAGGAAACTTCCCTCCATCCCTGCCCGCATCGGTGCGCTGTATTTACAGCTCATCTTTGCCGTGTGCTTTATGCACTTTGCAAAAGCAGCCGCCCTCGACCACTTTTCCTTCCGCCCATCAGCGGTTTTATATCTCGAAAGGAAGTTCGTGCAGCAACACAAATTCCGAGATTGAAAATTTTTGTTCTCAACCTTATTTCGTAAAGTAACCCCTGATACGGATATAAATAAAATCCCCCTTAGCCAAGCATTAGAACTGATTTTACCTACTTTTCTATTTATAAACTGATTGCGCCCATTTGTCAAGAAATTTCGGTAATTTCTTAAGGATTTTTAAAGATTTTTTGGCATTTTTTAACCACAACCTGTTATGTTTCTATTAAGTCAAGAATAAATTAGTATTTTTTATGCATATAAATACATTTTACATAGACAACATAAATTTTGAAAATGTTGATGCAGGCATAAATAAATCAGGGCTGCTGCAAACTACAAAGTTCCAGCAACATACAGTAAATTTTATAAAGTAAATACCGTACTTTGCAGAAAAATGTCGTTTTGCAACAACCCGTGACGTTTTTATTTCTTATGCCATAAAACCGCGTTTTGCACCGCTTGGATCAAGGTACGATTCATTCAAACTGTTCTTGCCGTAAGTCAGCCCTGCATATACCTGCTGTGTATTGTGCATAACCGGTCCTGACGTATCCTGTGCGCTGACCTGTGCAAACGTCTCTCGAAGTTTTGATACCATCTCATCCGCCGCATCCAAAAGTTCTGCTTTATGACTGATACAAGCGCGAATTATTGTCTTATTTAGAAATGAATACAAGCTCAGCAGCTCATGAGCAATCGGGTATTGATAATCAAGCGCCCCCATCAGCTCATGGACAAATCGTCCAGCATGTTTTAACTCGCGCTCGTAACTGCCTGTATCCCCCTGATTTAACGCCTCTCTTGCAGCTGCTGTATCCGCAAGAATTACATCGTACATAATCACTATCAGTTCTGTGCGCGACGCCTGTGTTACACGGCGCGTAAACTCCTGCAGTTTATCTTTCTCCATTCTTCCTCTCATTCCGCCGTATGCACCACGGCATTTTCATTTTCCCTTTTATCAGCCTTGCAGCAATGACAAAACGGTCTGCGGCATCTCATTTGCCTGCGCCAGCATCGCTGTGCCAGCCTGCTGAAGAACATTCTTCTGTGTAAACATTGTCATCTCAGACGCCATATTGACATCCTCAATTCTAGAGAGCGCTTCTGTGATATTCTCTGAAGAAACATCCAGGTTTGCGATCGCATGGTCAAGCCGGTTCTGATATGCGCCAAGCTTTGCGCGGACAGCAGAAACCTGCATAACTGCGTTATCGCAGATTGTAATTGCCCTCTCCGCGCCCTCCGCAGTACCAGCATTTACAATATCTACACCGAGAGTTTTTGTATTGATTCTTGGAATACGCACCTCCATCGTCTGCCCTTCGTTCGCGCCAATCTGCAAATCCATCGGTCCTGCGGAGAGTACTGTAACCATAACTTCCGCTTCACTGCTGCTCCCGACATCCGACTCACTGCCATCAATTGTGCCGTCCGTAAAATCTGTTTCCGCAGTTCCAGGAGAAACTTCAAATTTCATTTCAAAACCGTTCATATCCGTAACTGTCACAATATTTCCCTTTGCGGAAACCGTCGCGGTTCTCTGGAAACCATCCTCACCGAGTGTAGCCATAGCATCCACGCCGGATACTTCCACTCCCTCTTCGCTGATTCCGCCAAACAGATCCCGAAGTTCCTCACTGTCACAGTACATTTTAATTTTCTCGGCAGAGCCATAAGCTTTGGAAACAAAAATCAGCTCGCCTCCGTCCTCAGGACTCTCCTTTGTATATCCTGCAATCTGATCTGGGTCGGAAGGATCTGCCCCAGCTGTTCCGACAAATGCCTGAATATTCATAGCGTCGCATGCCGTGCGGATTCTCTCATAAACTTCCCCCATCGTATCCCCAACATTGACATGAATCTCTGTCCCGTTGATATTGAGAACTCCTGACACATCAATTTCCTCATCCGAGGAACCTATCTGAAAACCAGCGAGCACTGCCTGCCTGGCATCCTGCGTTACAGTAATGGAATAATTTGTATTATTCACCGAATCCGACACAGAAATCAGCTGAACGGAATTGTTGCTTGAATAGGACTGACAATCAATATTGCCGTCAAGAAGCGTCTTTGTATTAAATTCTGTCGCCTCAGAAATACGGTCAATCTCCTCGTTTAACTGGTTGATCTCCCTCTGGATTGCCGCGCGGTCATCGTTTGTGTTTGTGCCGTTTGCAGCCTGAACCGAAAGTTCTCTCATACGCTGCAGCATAGAGCTGACCTCCTGAAGCGCGCCCTCTGCCGTCTGAATTACAGAAATACCATCTGAAGCATTGCGGCTTGCCTGGTCAAGTCCGGCAATCTGCGTTCTCATCTTCTGCGAGATCGCCATACCTGCCGCATCGTCCGCCGCGCGGTTAATGCGGTAACCGGAAGATAATCTCTCCAAACTTTTGTCCAGCGCATTTGTCGTTTTTCCCAAATAATTATTTGCTTTTAAAGCAGAAATATTATGATTAATTCTCATGTTTGCACCTGTCCTTTCTAACAAATTAATCCTTCTGCACACTGCAATTTTTTTGCGGTGCTGCTTCGACAATAGAACAATCTACCACTTTCAAATCGTCCCCTGAATCATTGTTTTTGCTGCCAGGTACAAATCATCCGTCCGTGTCTCGTATACCCCTGCATTATCCTTTGGCACCTCCTGTGCGGATATGCCGCTAAACGCGGCGGCAGAGGCAACTGACCTGGTGTCCAGCCCATAGTTCCATTGCACTATCTCAAATCCCTGTCCCTTAAGAGCGCTTTTTACTGCTTCCTCCCTGCCCTGAATGCGGTCAAGTTCCTGTCTGGAAGCTGTGGTAATATAGCAGTTCAGTTTCTTTCCCTCAAGACTTATTTCAAATTTTGTCTCTTCGCTGCCTGCCATTCGAATGGATGCGCGCCCCGATGTTTTGCCGGAATGTACGATTGTCAAATTTAGTTTGACAATCCCATCCTCGCCAGAAATCGGTATCTCATAGCACTCCTGTTTTGCAAGGCTGCCAGAAAGCCGAATTGCCCCGCGAAGAACAAGCAATTTTTCACTGTCCTCCCCAGTCAGCGCTGTATTTTCGAAAATCTGATCAATCACTTTATCGGCAGCTTCGCCCCAATTCTCAACCGCTTGCCTCATTTTTTCTGCATTTTCCAACGAAGCTGTATTCACTGCACTCACGCCAAACGGCACACCATAGCGCGCTGCAAGTCCTGCAACCGACCGATGAATACTGCGGTTTGACATAAATTCTTTCGCTGCCCGGATCGACACAATACTTGGCTCCTGACCATAGGAAGATAAAAATGCCTGCTCTGCACTGCTCGCCGCAGCGGTCTGTACAAGCCCGTCAACCTTCGCTTGCGCATACTGCTCTGCCTCCGACGCAACAGCCGCCTCATTCTGTGCCTGAGCCAGCTGATTTGTCAGCTCTTCTGGAGTCATCTCCATCGCTTTTTCTGGACCTCCCGCCGCATCAAGCGCTTCTGGAGTCAGACTGCGGACAGCTTTTTTTGCCATCGTCTGCTGGTAAGCTGCTTCAATCTGATCGGAAATACTCTTTCCTCTTGCGGACGCAGATACCCCGCCAAATTCGTGATCTACTGCGGTGTCAACACCACCTTTTTTTCTGGTTCGAACCGCGGAAAGCATCGCTGAGAGCGTTAATTCTCTGCCTGCGCCGGCAACCGCGCCGACTGCCGCGCCATCAGTCTTTGCAATCTGATTCAGCAGCCGGTAAATACCGATATACGCCTCGCGCTCCTTTGGCGAGAGTTCCTTTTTCTCATCCAGCATAACAAGGTAAGCACTGTATTTTTCTTCCGTTGTCGCACCTTCCTCGTCCGCAAGCTTCTGCAAAGTCTCACTCAACTCGGAAAGCGGCATATCAAGAGGATTGATCCCTTTCTTTATCAGCGCCGCGCACGCTGCCGGATTCATACGTTCAAACATCTCCTGCACCTGCGCGTCATACTGCTTCATTGCAGCTAAATTCTCGTGGGTAAGTTCCAAATTATTGTACGAGAGCATCCTTACTGCGCGGCGATTTGCTTCCGTCGCCTCCACGCCAAGCCCTTCTAGCACAGAATCCACATTACGAAACGCTGTGCGGATGGAATCCCCCATATCCGCCCTCGGTTTTGTCATCAGAGCTTCATACTCTTCCTGTGCCTGACGGTACTGAGCAGCAAGAATATTTCCTGTCTCATGCAGGCTGTTTAATGTCTGCGCTGTTCTTGTTGTAAAAGTTACAGATAAAACATTCGCAGGCGCCTGTTTTAAATCCTCAACTGCCTGGCTTGTTCTTGCAAGCAGCTCAACATCCGCTGCTTTTCCTGCTGTTGTACCGCCGGTTTCCTCATACAGCTTTTTATAATACTCCTGTTCCATGGCGCGCAGCCCTTCCACAATCTTATCGAGTCCCGACGTATCAAGGCGGATTCCCTGCCGGATCAAGCGCATTCCAGCCTCTGTTGTCAGCTTCAGCCGAATTTCCTCAAGCTGTCTTCTGGCAGCGGTATCCGTCAATACCTTTTGAGCTGGCAAACCTTCAAGTTCCTGCTGCACTTTCTTTAAAAATGCAAGGGACAATTCCTGCATACTTTCGCCTGCGCGCAGCCTAGCAGCCGCCACATCAATCGTCTCCGGCAGAATACTCGCAAAATCTCTGCCTGCAGCTTTCGCCGCCCGCTCGTCAGAAAGCTCCTGCGGTCCGCGCGCAAGCAAAGCTCCCTGCGCCAAACGACCGGCTGCCATCTCCTCAAGCGCCTGAGCAACGATATCTTGTGAAACTGCACTTGCATTGTCGGAAAGCTCGTCCAGTTCCGCTTTATAAACTAAATTTTCCGCTGTCAAAGGCAGATCATTCTCCAAAAGCCACCTTGCATTTTCCAGCCCTTCCTCCATCTCCAAACCGGCATTTTTCGCTACCTCCTGCGCCGCCGGGCGCAGCTCTTCCCAAACCTGGTCAGAAAGCGGCTGCTCTCTGCTGCTGCCGCTGTGAGCTGCCATATATAAATTTTGTATATTTGGTTCCAAATTGTTTCGGATTAAATATGCTTTTGCCGGATCCCCGATACTGCCCACTGCTTCCATCCCCTGCATTGCAGCTTTGGCAAGCTCACGTATCTTCGCATCTGTCACCGGCAAATCTGCACTTACAAGCAAGTCAACCAAATGCCCTGCCACAATTTGATTGCGCCGAAGTTCCTCACTGACTTTTTTGATATTTTCCCGCTCTGTCTTTTTCTTCTCCGCAAAAGCCGTGTTTGCCGCAGCCTTCTGTTCTTTTCCCGCCTTAATACGCTCCAAAGCTCTGGCAAGCCGTTTCAGATTAAACCCTTCCAGCGTAAAGCCTTCTTCTGCAAGTTCTTTGTAATCATCTTTTGTTATGCGCTCAGCAACCTCCTCAGCCTGTTCTTGCTCTTCCTCCTCTTCCGTCGATGCTTCATAATCTGCAATAACCAGCTGCCGATCCACCTTCAGCGTTCCAGAAGGCGCAGGCGTACCTGAGTTGTTGGATGTTATCTCTTTTAACTTTATTCCGTTCTTCCCTGCTTCCACAACCTGAAACCGGCGCACCTGCCCTTTTCTCGCATCCGGCACAGATTCTTTTGGAAAGCGCAGTTCTCTCCCTGAAAAATCTATGGATACCTTATCTTTCACATCGGTAACAACGCCTTCAATCACCTGTCCTACTGTGTATGTACCAGCATCCTGTTCTCTATTCGTCACACTGCTTTGATATATTTTTTCCGCATTGGCGGCTGATATCGCGTCCAGCTTCATCAATATCCTCCTCAATCTATGAATTTCACTATTCATAACATTATCGGCTTCTTTATATAAAAACTTAAGCTCTATTATTAGGCAAAATGCATGATATAAAAGCTTGACAAGCAACTATATTCGTGCAATAATAACATTAAAATTACGGTGGGTTGGGGGCGGAAACGTGAAAAAAAGACGCCGAATGTTTTATTCAATATTGATTGTCTCTGCACTGACAATTATCTGTATTGCAGCTACCTTTTATGTCAAAAGGATGAACCGCGCAATTTCGGACAACATTATTGGCTCAATCAGCGAGATCGCAGCACATGATAAAGCTACCATCCAAGCATACATCGAGCTTTGCTGGGAAGACCTCTACGAAATTCAAAAACGTTTCATCAGTTACGACTGCACCACGACCAAAGAGGTCGAAAGCAAAATCAGACTGGAATGTTCTTCAAGTGAATTCACTCATATTTATCTGCTGGCGGAGGATGGTACCGTATACACGGACAGCAATGCTACATATCTTCCTGGCAGTCTAAGCCAAGACTTTGATTTGATGTCTTACTTTGCAAACGGCGAAACAAAAATAATCGCTCGTTTTAACAGCACGCCTCCAGATGGACAAGAAGCGCAGGAAAGCATTATCTATGGCGTTCGGCTTGAAAACTTCTCAATAGCCGGGAAAAAAATGGCCGCTTTTATCGGCGTTACGGATATCTCGGCGATTCAGAATAAAATGGTGATCGACAGCTTTATCAAGGACGGAAAAGTTCGCGGTCACAGCGCCTTAATCAACATGTCAGGCAACTATATTGTAGATATCAACAAAGGCGTATATACGGACAGCACAAATAATCTGTACACCCATTTGGCAGTATCCGCCTCGTCTGAACTGACAAATGAAGAAGTCGCGGAAAAACTTAGCAATCGGGAAACGTTCGGTTTTTATCACTCCCACAAAGGTGAAAAAGATAAAGAACTCTATTATTTTATCCCTTTTGAAAGTGGAATTGGTCTGTATTTTATTATGTCTGTCAATGAGGAAGTCTTTCTGGAGCAAACCAGAGCTTTTATGATAATGGGTATGATCACGCTTGTCGTCAGCATATCTACTGTCGTTATTATGCTTCTCGTTGTTATGTTTTACCAGATTAAAACAGTGCTTACAACAGAAAAAGCCAGAGCACAAAAAGAATTCCTCTCCAACATGAGCCACGAAATCCGCACTCCTCTCAACGGATTAATTGGTATGAATCATTTGATTATGGCTCATATTGACGATGATAGTCAGAAACTGCAGATTAAAGAATGGCTTAAAAAATCACACAGCACAGCAAATTATCTGCTCTCCCTTGTCAATGATGTTCTGGATATGTCCAAACTGCAAGAAGGAAAAGTTGATCTGATCAACGAGCCGATGATGATCAGCACTGTGATGGATGAAGTTTATGCAATGCAGGCTGATAATATCAAAAACCGCGGCATCGAATTTACTCTGGAAAAAGATATTATAGCACCTTGTATTGAGGGTGATATCACTCGCATCAAACAGATTCTTATGAATATTGTCGGAAATGCCGCCAAGTTTACTCCAGAGGGAAAATATATCCGGTTGTCCGTGTGTCAGAAACCATTGGACGAAGATCATGTCACAACTATTTTTGAGTGTGAGGACACCGGAATTGGTATATCAAAAGAATATATTGGCAAAATCTTTGATTCCTTCAGCCAGGAACGAAATAAAAATACAAATGGTATCAAGGGAACAGGGCTTGGCATGTCGATCAGCAAGCTGCTTGCAAACGCGATGGGCGGCGATATCTCTGTGGAGAGCGAGCCAAATGTCGGAAGCACTTTCACGGTCACAGTTCCTTTTACCATTGTAAAAGATATTCCTGATTACATGATAGAAGAAGAAAAATCTGAGGACTCTGCGGAAGATACTGCAAATTCCAAAAACAGCAGACCTGTTAAAATCCTTGTGGCGGAAGATGTGGAACTCAACGCGGAAATCCTTCTGGAAATCCTTGGGATGGAAGGGTTTGAAACAGCTCATGCAAAAAACGGCCAGGAAGCGTTGGATCTCTTTTCCAATTCTGAAATTGGAGAATTTGATATTATCCTGATGGATATGCAGATGCCTGTGATGGACGGCTGCACAGCTTCAAAAGAAATCCGCGCGCTTGCGCGGGAAGATGCAAAAACGATAAAAATTTATGCCTGCACCGCCAACACATTCCAGGAGGACAGGGAAATGGCGTTAGGCAGCGGTATGGATGATTTTCTGACAAAACCAATCGATGTCAATGCTCTTCTGAAAAAAATTGGAAGAGCAACAAAATAAGTACATCACAGTCTAGTGTTTTATCGCGGTGCGGATCGCATAAAATGTTAATAGCAATCATTCAGGAAAGGGGTAACGTTTATGAAACAGGAAATCTCACACCGCGATTTCCAGGCAGACCAGGCAGGAGGAAGATACAATTCTATCTCGCCGCATAGAAATTCCATGAAAGATTTTGCTCCTGCAAAAAGAATCTTAGCTCTGCTGCTTGTTATATCCATGTCGTTTTATCTTCTTGGATGCAGTACAGGAAAAGAAGATGAATCGGAGCAGCAGACCAAAGTCAACGGACAGTCTTTCACAGAATTTATCGACGAACTTTGGCGGGACAATATTACTTCCGACACGCTCTCTCTGCACTATTCCTTAGCACACCCGGAAAATTATAATATCACTCAGGATAAAATCACTCTCGGAACATACAGCCAGGCAGAAGTGACAGATTCGATCAAGGAAAACACTGCCTGCATAGAGCAACTAAGCGCATACAATTACAGTGCGCTTTCTCCTGACGACCAGCTTGTGTATGACTGCACAATGGCTGCCCTGAAATTGAACAACAAGATTTCAGAATTCGCCTACTATGCGGAACCGCTTGGTCCAGTTACCGGACTGCAGGCGCAGCTTCCAATTTTGCTCGCCGAGTACCATTTTTATGACCGTGAAGATATCGATAATTACATTGCTCTGTTAAAAAGCCTGCCGGACTATTTTACGGATATTGCAGACTATGAGCGCGAAAAGTCCGCCGCAGGTTTATTTATGCTTGATACCACGGCGGATGAAATTATCAGCCAATGTCAGACTTTTATCAAACAGCCGGAAGAAAATCTTCTGATTGGGTATTTCAATTCCGTTATCGCTGAGTTTGACGGACTGACAACAGATGAAATCACAATCTATGAAGAACAGAATCGGGAAACGGTATTAAATTATGTTATTCCAGCTTATGAACTGCTGATTCAGACTCTCACGGAATTAAAAGGTTCCGCTGTCAATACAAAAGGGCTTGGCGGACTGCCGGATGGTCCAGAATATTTTGAAGCTCTCGCACAGTATGAAACAGGGTCTTCCAAAACAATAAAACAGATGAAAAAACGTCTGACAAGCGCGGTGAAAACCGCACTGATCAACATGAGCGCGGCGCAGCTTGCCAACCCTGACCTGTACGATGAATACAGCAGTTTGAAATTTCCTACCTCCGATCCAACCGAAGGACTTGAACTTTTAAAAGAAGCGATCAAACAGGATTTCCCTGCGCTTGCGGATGTTGATTATTCTGTAAAATATGTCCATAAGTCCCTTCAGGGCTACTTAAGTCCTGCTATGTACTTAGTTCCGCCGTTTGACGACCGAACCAATAATAATATTTACATCAATCAAAATCCTGCCTACCCGATGGACGATATTTTTACCACGCTCGCCCATGAGGGATACCCTGGTCATTTATACCAGAATGTATATTATCTCGACACCTCTCCAAACCCGATACGCCACTTGCTGCGCACTGGAGGCTACACGGAAGGATGGGGTACTTATGCAGAACTTTACAGTTACCAGCTGGCTGGTCTTAGCGATGAACTTGCAGCTTTCTGCCAAAACAATCAGATTACCATTTTAAGTCTCTATGGATTGACGGAAATTGGAGTTCACTCAGAGGGTTGGGATGAAAAAGCTGCGATAAACTTCTGGCAGGATTATGGTATTGACAAGGATACTGCAGTTGAAATCTACGATGATATTGTGGCAGAACCCGGCGCTTACCTGCCGTACTGCATCGGCTATTTAGAATTTGCTGATCTGCGCGACAAGGCAAAATCAGCGCTTGGAGAATCTTTTTCTTACAAGGACTTTCACACATTTTTATTAGATATTGGACCTGCACCGTTTGATATTATAGAAAAATATATGGATGCGCGATTGGAAAAAGGAATGCTATAAAAAGATAAAAGCAGCATAAGGTTTGTCTTAAAAAGACAGCTTTATGCTGTTTTTTTATGAATTCTTATATTATTTTATAAACAAATTTATTTTTCATAATTCATAATCCAACCCCCTCTGTGACAAGAGGCTAAAAAAGCTTGAATAATTTCATTGAATCTGCTATATTATGTGAATGGTGCATTTTTCCTGATACCAAGCCCTCGCTGCCGGAGTATTTGGGCGAACACAACTTAGCAGCTTATTTGATAAAGTAAGAATCATTCTTTACCATATTGTAAAAGGAGTTTTCCATGACATACAATTCACTGTCCTTTTTTCCGTTTTTTGCATGTTTTATTATTCTTTATCTCCTTATGCCGAAAATATGGCTGCGGCAAGTTATTATTCTGGCCGGAAGCCTTCTTTTTTACATTTATGCCGGAGGCTCACAGGCGCTTATTGTCGTTGTATTCACCTCCCTGATTGTATATATTATATCCCGCTGTATGGATAAAATCTATGCGGGATACGAGCAGGAAAAAGAAGGTTTAACGCCCAAAGAGTCCGCTGCGCTGTTTGCTTCCTACAAAAAACGCAGCAAAAAATTTCTGCTTCTTGCACTTTTCCTTATTATTGGCACTCTTGTGTACGTCAAGGCGGCAAAATTGTTCGGTTTCACACAGGTGGACAACCTTTCTGACCTTCTTACCGCCAAAACGTTTCTTGTACCGCTCGGCATTTCGTACTATACATTTTCCTCGGTTGGTTATCTTCTCGATATTTACTGGAAAAAAGCAAAATGCGAGCGAAATTATTTTCGGCTTCTTTTATGTATGACTTATTTCCCGCATATTGTGCAGGGACCGATCAGTCATTATGATAAGCTTGCAAAACAGCTGAACGCTCTCCCTAAGTTTTCTTATGAGCGCGTCTGTCTTGGTATTCAGCGGATGATTTGGGGATATTTTAAAAAGCTTGTCGTCGCGGACCGCATCGCGCTTTTTACCTCGACAGTATTTACTTCCATGGAAAAATATGTCGGCGTCGAAATTCTTGTTGCCGTTATATTTTGTGCGATCGAGCTGTACGCCGATTTTTCCGGCTGTATGGATATTGTCTGTGGCGCCGCCCAAACGATGGGTATCACTTTGGAGGAAAATTTCAAACAGCCATTTTTCTCAAAAAGTGCCGCCGAATTCTGGCGACGCTGGCATATCACGCTTGGCGCATGGTTTAAAGATTATGTTTACATGCCGATTGCAATGAGTCCCCGCTTTATGAAAGCGTCGGTCAATATTCGCAAAAAATACGGCAACCGCACTGGACAAATTTTTTCGTCTGCTATTCCGCTCGCAGTCGTCTGGTTTTTAACTGGGCTGTGGCATGGCACTGGTCCAGACTATATCGTCTGGGGCTGTTACTGGGGAGTATTGATTATTCTCAGTACGGTACTTGCTCCAGAGCTGAAAAAACTTACAGAAAAACTGCATATCGACACATCGGGTTTTGGCTTCCAGTTCTTTCAGATGGCGCGCACATTTCTTCTTTTTTGCATTGGGCGTATGCTGACAGTGACAGGATCTCTGGAAGGTTTTTCCCTGCTGGTAAGCAGATTGTTTACAAAAGCAAAGCTTTGGGCATTCTTTAATGGAGGACTCTACAAACAAGGACTGAACCAAAAAAATTTCTATGTCGTTCTGTTTGGCATACTGCTGATCTGGGCGGCTGACATGCTGCAGGCACGTATTAAAATCCGTGAGACACTTGCAAAACAACCGATCGTATTCCGCTGGATTATCTACTATGCAGCAATTTTTATTGTTCTGGTATTCGGAAAATACGGCACGGCATTCGATGCGAGCAACTTTATTTACGGCGGCTTCTAACGTCTTTTTTAAGGAGGAAAATAACATGAGAGACAGAGTAAAACAAGTATTGACGGAAAATTACCCAGAAATTGACTTTGAGAGTTCTACAGAACTTGTGGACGACGGCATTCTTGATTCTTTGACAATGGTCGGCATTATCTCTGCATTGTCAATGGAATTTGGCGTTGTCTTGCCTTACGAGGATATTGTTCCAGAAAACTTTAATTCCATCGACGCGATGGTAGAACTTATTGAAAAATTTATGTAGTGAATTTCTTTTCAGGCTGTCGGAATCTCGAATGGAAAGCTGTCCAAGCAGGGAAAAATAAATTCTCAATCTTCATCCCATTACTTCTGTTTTTTACAAGGCAGAAAAAATGAAGTTATACCGCGGCAGAACTTTCAATTTTTGATTTCCGGCAGCCTCCCTTGTATTACACGGTTTGGAGGCCGAACTTATTATGTTTGATACATTGGTCAACCGCATTTTCGAGCTTGCCGCCGCACAGCCGGACAAGCTGGCTGTCGCATTGAAAAAAGAGCAAGTTAGTTACAGCGAACTCGCAGCGAAAATCCGCGCGATCGGTCAGTCACTTGCCTGTATGGGCATTGTGCGCGGCGATCGTATTTTGTTTACTGCGCTGTCCAAGCCTGAAATGGTTGCAGCTTATCTGGGCATCCAATACTGCGGCGGTATTGCTGTCTTTATCGATAAAAACAGTACTCCTGAAAATTCTGCGATGGTTTATGAGGACGCTGAGGCGGTGCTTTTTCTTACAGATAAACCAATGAAAGGCTTTGAGGAAAAACTTCGCATTGTCTCACTCAAACAACTTTACAATGGAACGCTGGAAGAAATCCGTACACAATCTCTGCTTGAATATACAATGCCAAAAGAGGATGATATGGCAGAGCTGTTGTTTACAACAGGCACGACAGGAAAGCCAAAAGGCGTTATTTTAACTTATAAATCCGTTTATCATATTTTGTCAAATACAATCGAAGGGATTGGAATGACGCCGGAAGAACGGCTTTTACTTCCGCTGCCGCTCAATCATTCCTTCGCCCTTCGCGTACTGCGCGCCACATTATATCTCGGCGCGACGGTTATCCTGCAAAACGGTTTTGCGTTTGCAAAAGAAGTCGAAAACAATCAAACTGCATTTCATTGTACCGCTATGGCTGCTGTTCCCGCTTCTATGGAAATCCTGCGCGGTCAGATGCAGGATCAATTTACCCGTGTTATGGAGCTCTTTCGCTATATTGAAATCGGAGCCGGAAGCCTGACGGTCGAGCAGCGCAAACGCCTGACCAAACAGCTTCCAAACACAACAATTTTTAATACCTGGGGTTCGTCCGAGACCGGCGGCGCGCTGTTTACCAATGTGACCGCCGTGGCATCCGATCCAAAAAAAGTCGGCGCAGTCGGAAAACCTCTTTCGCATGTAAAAGTGAAAGTCCTTGATGAAAACGGCGCGGAAATAAAAAGCGATGCCAGTCATCCAGGACGTATGGCGTTAAAGGGCGATATGCAGATGGCAGGCTACTGGCACCGTGACGAATTAAACGCTGAAACGCTAAAAGACGGATGGCTTTTAACAAGCGATATGGTGTATGTTGACGAGGACGGCTATGTCTATATGCTTGGCAGAGCGGATGATATTATCAATGTCGGCGGCGAAAAGGTTTCCCCAATCGAAGTGGAGAATATTGCCGGAGAATACGAATCTGTTCGAGAGTGCGCCTGCATCGGCATTTCTGACCCGCAGGGGGTACTCGGTCAGGTTCCTGTGCTTTTTGTCGCGGCAAAAGACGCAAGTTTTACAGAAGCAGGAATACAATCGTTTCTCGCCTCCCGCATGGAACGATACAAACTTCCGCAGCATTATGTTCTTTTGCAGGAACTTCCGCGCAACCGCATGGGCAAACTTGACCGCCGCGCTCTCCGCGCTCTCTGGGAAAAACAAGGTGAAAATAACCAGATCAACCCGGTAGTACAAGCAATCCTGACACGTCGAAGTATCCGCAAGTTTCTGCCAAAGCAGATTCCTTCCGAGCTTCTTGAAATTATACTAAAAGCCGCCTATCATGCTCCGACAGGACACAATATGCAGACATGGCGCTTTACCGTGCTTCAGAATCCAGATAAAATTGCCGTATTAAAAGAAACGGTTGCGGCGGCGGCAAAAGAAAATAAAACATCCTTCTACGGCTTTAACGAGCCGCCGTGCGTAATACTCGTTTCCAACGACCGGCGCAACCCCGACGGATGTCAGGATTCCTGCTGCGCTGTGGAAAATATTTTTCTTGCAGCCCACTCGTACAATATCGGTTCTACGTTTAACAATGGACTGATGAATCTGTGCGATGTGGAACCAGTGCGGGCGCTGCTTACCAGTTACGGCATTCCGGCAGAACATAGAGTATGGTGCATGGTGCTGCTTGGCTATCCGGTTTCCGAAGTTGTTGGTCCAGCAAGAAAAAAGGATGTTATCACTTATGTTGAATAAAAAATATCAAGAAAGGAGACTGTATGACAGAACCAAAAGAATCTGCCGAAAATAAAAAAGAACCGCATGATGCCGCATGGAAAAAAATACTGCGCTTTGGCGTGTTTCTCGCGGGGCTGATCTTTATGGTTTCCTATTTGGATTCTGTATTTCAATACAAGGAAGCCCCAAAACGCTTCCGCTTATTTTTTGAAGATAAGGAAGCAGAATACGATGTGATGTTTTTTGGCACAAGCCATGTAATTGACAGTGTATCGCCGCTGGAATTGTGGGATAATCACGGAATCACTTCCTACAATTTTGCGGGCTATGGTATGAATATGCCAACATTATACTGGCTGATTCAGAATGTTTTAGAATATAAAACTCCAAAACTTGTCGTAATTGACTGTTCGAGAATTTCTAAAACAAATCTGTATGGCACAGTATATCAGACACACAATGTCTTTGACGCATTTCCTTTGACAAAAACAAAAGCAGACGCAATTTTTGAGCTTTTTGAGCCGGAATATCAGCTGGAATTCTTTTGGAAATTCAGCATCTATCATGAGCGTTGGGAGGAGCTTGAGGAAGATGATTTTGATACGCAGTATTCTTATGAGCGCGGTTATTCCCACCGCTATCCGGTTGCTGTCCCAAAGGAATTTGTTCCAATCGCAAGTTCCAGCCAAACCAAAGAAACTGCAAATGGCGTTATCTATCTGCGCAAGGCAATTGAATTCTGCCAGGAAAAAGGCATTGACGTTATGCTTACCTACATGCCTTATCCAGCTGCGGCAACTCAGCAGCGGGAGGCAAACCGCGCCGCAGTGATCGCGGAGGAATATGGAATCAATTACGTTAATTTCCTGACTCTCGACGGCGTTGTCAATTACAATACAGACTTATTTGATTCATCGCATTTAAATGTATCTGGCGCGCATAAGATCACATCTTTCCTTGGAAATTACTTTCGCTGGAATTATAATTTCCCCGACCATACAGGAGAGGAAATCTATGCATCCTGGGATGAAGATTATCAAAAGCATGTAGCAGCTGCAAGATCAAAAATCAAATCGCTGAAATCGCTGGATTCCTACTTAATGATGCTGTCTGACAAAAATTTCAGCAGCTGCATCTATATTCCAAAAAGTTCCATGCTGTTAAGTGATGCCAGAATGCTTGAACTGGTCAGCAATATTCCTGTCAGCGAGTACCCGGAACGACTTGAGGAAGCGATTGCTCTGGGCGGAGACTACTTTCTTTTTGTTGACAATGAAAACGGCAGACTTCTGGAATGTATCGGCGCATCAGCCTCTGGAAAAGCAGAAATTTCCTCTGCTGCAGTTTCTTATGGTTCTGCGGGGGAAGACGGTCATCTAATTGAAATCGGCACTTCAAAATACCTTGTAGGTTCAGAATCTTCCGCCGCTGATATTGAAATTATTGTGATTGATCATAAAAGCGGTGAAATTTTCGACACGGGTTCTTTCACTGTCACTCTCGGCAGCCAGTATGTGGAAGCATCCCGCGCCGGAAGTGTCTCCACTCCAAAAGAGGAAACGGATCCATAAACTTTTCTGCGATCTTTTGAGAGATTTCATTTTATTAGCTATGTCGGATTGTGGAAAACTACGATATCGCAGCAAAATTTTATGTTTTTTTCATCCTCTCGCATATTGACATTTACAGGAAGGATTACTATACTTAGAATGTGAAAAATTTTGGGTTTGCTACATTTTTTGTTTTTTGCTCCCATTTCCACTTCGTACCAATTTATTTTGCCAAATAAATGGAAAACAACACAAACAGGAGGATTTGATTATGTCAACAAAAGCTTATTACAAGCAGGACGAAATCGGTGCTGGCAAGGTCGGTTTTTCCAAAACCCGTTCCATCATCGAGGCAGCTTTCTATGGGAACAATGTCGTAAAAGTAAACACCTTAAAGGAAGCTTATGACTTAGCAAAAAACTCTCCGGGAACCGTTGTAACAGATATGCCAGTACTCAGGGGCGAAGAATTCGGTCTTGAGAGGGACGCGAAAGTCCTCCTTTTCAATGACGGCGCTGTTACCGGACGTTATGCAGCTGCACGCCGTATCAAGGGCGAGCCGGGTGTCGATGATACAAAGCTTGATAAGGTAGTAATGGATGCTGTTTACGAGACTCGCTGGAAGACTATGTACCATGCAGAGTGTTTTGTTGGTCTTGATCCAGAATTTATGGTAAAGGCACATCTCCTGATTCCTGAAGGAGAAGAGAACCTCCTTTACAACTGGATGATCAACTTCCAGTATATGTCCGATGAGTATGTAAAGATGTACAAGGAGTCCAAGCCAGTCGGTGACGGCAAGGAGCCTGACATCTATATTTTCTCCGACCCGCAGTGGATTCCTGGCAATCGCCCGGACGTTGATTACAGCTGCCTGTCTGACCCGCTTACGCTCTGCTATTTTGATACAAATCAAAACTGCGCGGCTATCCTTGGCATGAGATATTTCGGTGAGCATAAGAAGGGTACGCTTACTATGGCATGGGCAATCGCAAACCGCAACGGTTATGCATCCTGCCACGGCGGTCAGAAAGAGTACTCGCTTGAGGGCGGCAAGAAGTTTGTTGCTTCTGTATACGGCTTGTCTGGCTCTGGTAAGTCCACTCTGACTCATGCAAAGCATGGCGGCAAGTACGACAAAGACGGTGGTATTAAAGTTCTCCATGACGACGCATTTATTATCAACACAGATACTTGCGCTTCTATCGCATTGGAGCCTACCTATTTTGATAAAACTTCCGATTATCCTACTGGCTGCCCGGACAACGCATACCTGCTCTCCGCACAGAACTGCTCCTGCACAATGGATGAGGACGGCAAGATTCAGCTTGTAACTGAGGATATCCGCAACGGCAACGGTCGTGCGATCAAGTCCAAGCTCTGGTCGCCAAACCGCGTTGACAAAATTGATGCGCCGGTGAATGCGATTTTCTGGATTATGAAGGATCCTACCATTCCTCCGGTTGTAAAACTGAAGGGTTCCGCGCTCGCTTCCGTTATGGGCGCTACACTTGCAACAAAGACTTCCACTGCAGAGCGCGTTGCTGCCGGCACTGACCTCAATGCAATCCGCATTGTGCCTTACGCAAACCCATTCCGCACCTATCCGCTTGTAAACGACTATGAAAAGTTTAAGAAGCTGGTTGAGGAAAAGAACGTTGCATGTTACATTGTCAACACTGGCGATTTTATGGGTCAGAAAGTAAAACCTGCGGATACTCTCGGCATTCTTGAAACGATCGTTGAGGGCAGGGCAAACTTTGAGAAGTGGGGACCGTTCGAGGATATCGAAATTATGAACGACTGGTCAGGCAAGACTGCTGACTTCACTCCAAACCTTGCTGATGCAGATTACAAGGCACAGCTGAAAGCTGCTATGGAAACCCGCGTTAAAGCCGTTGAGGATTTCTCCACAAAGAAATCTGGCTACGACAAGCTTCCAGACGAGGCACTTGCTGCATTAAAGAAGCTGGTTGAGGAACTGAACTAATTGAAAAAGAGTTTTTTGCTTGTGTACAAAAGAACCTGTATGGCGTTAGCTATACAGGTTCTTTTTTCATAAATAAATTCTTTTTGGTTGTTATAGATAAAAAACCACTGACAAGCTTATGACTTTTCGGTCTTGGACAGTTAATCTTTAAAAATATAACTTTTTATTCTGCCGCCTACAGCATGTATACATTATATATCCAGCAGTTCCCTGCAAAACTCTGTAAGTTTTTCTGCCGCTTTTTTATGTGTTGTCTCACTTGGATGCCAGTCTGAGGCAATGCCATCCTCCGGTTTCTGCCCGTCAAATTCCAGATAATGAACCCTTGGATCTCCCGCTTGCTGCAGTTCCTGCACCATGTTCGCAATCACTGGGCAGAGCGTGCGCACCATCAGTCCCAAACAGCACACAATCTGCACATCGCCATAATTTTTTCGCACCGTATCGTACAATTTTTTGTACGCCTGCACAAATGCCTGCTCACGCTCTGGTTTTTCCCTTGTGTAGCTGTCGTCGTTTGTGCCAAGGTGAATTACAACAAGATCTGGCTTAAATCGAGAAACATTCCACAACTCTGGTTCAATCTCAAGCTTTTTGCTCAGTGTATATGCTGTGTACGGATAAATCTGCGGGATTAAAACCGTTTCATCCGGCGTCTCCCGCTCTGGCGGTATCCAGTCTGTAATCAGGCCAATACCGCTCCATGACACCAGCTGATAATCCGCCTCCAGTGCTTTTGCTGTGCGCAGAGCATAATTTTTATAAGGATTTTCCTGCGGCGTATTAAATACGTCCACATTCCAAACTCCCTCAATCCCATAACCGCAGGTAATGGAATCTCCGATAAACTCAATTTTTTTCTTTCGCTTTGGCAGCGGGCGCAATGTCTCCTTATCGTCCACAAGCAGATAGCGGATCCCGCACATTCCAAACGCCATCTCGGAAAATTTTGCGATGCGGATGCTGATTTCCCGCGGCAGTTCGCCCGGTGAAATTCCGCAGAAACGCGCGTACTCCTCACGGTCAAAAATCAGATATTCTGCTTCTTCTGTCTCCAGAGCAAAACGCTTCCAAGGCTCGCTGTCCTGATTGACAAACACGCCGACCCAGCCCTGCTGCATTTTATCATTGCGCCATTCATCTGTTATAATATCTGCAAAAATCCGCTCTCCTGAATAGTAAAAACCAATCTCCGAAGCCGAATAGGTAAGATAAGCAATTTCATCATGAAACAAAAGCCTGCCCAGCTGTTTTCCTGTCTGTGGAGTGATTGTTAATTTTTCCATTTTTTTCCTTCCCTTCTCCTGCACAGGCGCATTTCACCGAACAACTTTACATTGTAAAAAACAGCTTTTATCCGCAGACACCTTTTCCCAAAATTTATTGTTCCTTGTAAAATTGCCGACAAAATAAAATCTGCGCCCTGCAATGCGCCATAAATACATTATTGGCACTTGTATTTTAAATCTTGTAAGTTTCTCCCTTCTTCAAACAAATCTCCTCGCTTTTCCACCCGTCTCTTCCATCCAAAAACGCTGCGCCGCCTTCTGCTGCCAGACCGTCAAAATACATAACTTTGGTTTTTAAATCGGTCTTTGCGCGCAGCTCGCAGGACGTCAGCTTTCCATTTTCCCAAGTGATATCGACTTCTGCGCCGCCCCGCACACACAGCCCTTTCACAGTTCCATTTTTCCATTGTGCTGGAAGTGCCGGAAGCAGCACAATCCGCTCTGTCGTACTCTGTACCAGCATCTCTGCAATACCTGCCGCTGCGCCAAAATTGCCGTCAATCTGAAACGGCGGATGATTGTCAAATAAATTTGGCAGCGTTGACCGCTTATAGAGTGCAAGCAGATTTTCATACGCCTCGGTTCCATCCCAAAGCTTCGCATAATGATTGATAATCCAAGCGCGGCTCCATCCTGTATGACCTCCGCCGTGCGAGAGCCGTCCTTCCAGTGTCACGCGCGCTGCTCTGGCAAGTTCCGGCGTGCTGTCCATGGTAATCTGACTGGACGGATGAAGACCATACAAATGCGAAATATGCCGGTGTCCTGGTTCCGCCTCCTCATACTCCTTGTCCCACTCCAAAATCTGCCCGCGGCTTCCAATCTGAGTCGGCACAAGGCGTTTTCTTGCCTCTGCAAACCGCTCTGTTATTTCATCCTTAAGATCAAGCAGCTGCGCCGCCTTGATGCACTGAGCAAACAGGTCGCGCAGAATTTGATTGTCCATCGTCACACCCATGCCGTTGGCACCGCGCACGCCGCTTGGCAGAATATAAGTATTTTCCGGCGATACGGACGGACAGGTTTTTAAATAACCGTCATGTTCTATCAGGAAATCAAGGAAAAATTCTGCCGCCTCCCGCATAATCGGATAGCTTTCCCGCAAAAATTCCAAATCTTTTGTATATTCATAATGCATCCATTGATGTGTACACATCCACGCGGCGCCCATCACCCAGTAGGAACCTGGAACCCACAAATCCTGCACCGCAGTATCTCCCCAGATATCTGTGTTGTGGTGCGCTACAAAACCATGGCAGCCGTACATTTTTTCTGCGGTGACACGACCGTTTGGAACCATCTTTTTTATATGTTCAAACAGCGGTAGATGACATTCGGACAAGTTGCAGTTTTCCGCCAGCCAATAATTCATCTCTGTATTGATATTGATTGTAAATTTGCTTCCCCATGGCGGCAGCATATCATTGTTCCAAAGCCCCTGCAATGTCGCCGGAAGCGTCTCTGGACGGCTGCACGCAATCAGCAGATAGCGTCCAAAATGAAAATACAGCTCGGTTAGTCCAAAATCCTCCGAGGCACTTTCTTTCAAACGCTGGTCGGTCGGAAGCTGTTTTTGTTTTGCATCCGCACAAAGATCTAACGTCACCCTTTGAAACAATGCCTGATAATCGGCTTTATGACGTTCCTTTAACTCTTCATAAGAATACTGTCCCGCCGCCTCAATCTTTTCCCAGACAGTCTCCTTTAGATTTTGATAGCGGTATGTTGTACCGGCGGAAAAATAGAGTGTAAATTTTTTTGCCCCGCGAATCACAAGACGTTCTCCAATTACTTCACAACTGCCGCTCTCCACGCTCGCCCGAAGCATCGTACAAAATTCTACTCCATCGCCCCCAATTTTTCCACCTAAAATAATTGTATCTTTTTGATATTTTCCAGCATAATCATAAAAATTCTGCCGTGTAATTAATGCTGTCATATCCATTCCATCCAGCGCGTCTGTCTCGAAATGCATCACAAGAATATCGTCCGCTCCAGTTGCAAAAGTTTCCCGTTTATAATGTGTATTTCCTCTGTGAAAAATAACGCTATGTACTGCATCGGAAAGTTCCAGCTCGCGGCAGTAATCTTCCGCTTTATCATCAAGCCCCGGAAAAGACAAATAGAGATCTCCCAGTGTCTGATACACCCGTTGACTCTGCGGTGTACCAGACAAAGCATTTACCATCAATTCTTCCGCTTCTGGAATTTGACCGTTGATAATGTATTCACGAATCTTGGGCAGATTTTTAAGCGCGTCTGGATTATTCCGGTCCGTTGGTCCGCCATACCATACACTATCTTCATTTACTTGTAAATGTTCTTCTTTCACTCCGCCAAAAATCATCGCGCCAAGCCTGCCATTGCCGATTGGCAAAGCTTCATTCCAGTTTTTAGCTGGCTGCTGATACCAAAGTTTTGTATCCATTCATTCTCCTGTTCCAACAATAAATTTAATTTCTGTCACGTTTTATTTTTTATCCAAATCGGATAAGTTTTCTTTTTTTGTCACTGTCTTTTATATTTATTTTGCCGTTTGCCCAAAAAACTTTTTCCCTAAGTTCGCTTTGAAAAATTTATATTTTGCTGTTCTTGCTCGCAGCAAGTAATTTTTTCAATTATAAAATCAATCGCGTTTTAAGCTGCTCAAACGCGCGATAATCTTTTCGCGGTATTCTGCATGGTGCGGCATACCTCCTCCCAGACCGCCGAACTTCGGAATCTGAAGTTTCAAAAAATTGCCGTTCTTCCATGCAATCGAACAATTTACAGCTCCTAAAATTCCTTTTTTTATCACGCAGTTTTCTATATCTGCCATCAGAAAACAAGTCCCAACATCCTCGGCTACTGTTTTTCTTTTATCTTGAATACTGTAAAGTTCATTGAAAAATTCGCGTTCTGTACATTCAGCAACAAGCAAATACTGCTCGGTAATACCAATATATACATCAAACCTTGACGTTTTTTTCTTATTTACTTGAAGTGTAATTCCGTGTATACCTGCCAAAAATGTTTCTCCTTCTGGAATACATTTTCCAAGCACTTCTCTCATTTTGTCTTCATCAAAAATATCGGACATAAAGCACCTCATTTCTGCAATATGAAATACTTTTTCTTTATAAAACTCTTATTGTATTTATCTTTTTGTACATTAAAGTATAACACAGAAACAATTGCCAATCAATTCTTTTGTACTTGTCATTTTCTAACTTAAAATCAAACCAATTTTTCATAAGGCAGCGCAATACTAAATTAACATCGTTTCAGCGGTTTCTTATTTTTCAAGATTCAAATTTTGGCGATGAAAATTTATATATTCTGTTACTTGGATTTCCTGTTTTATAATTCGATATCGAAATTTATATATTTCATTATTTGACTTTCCTGTCTTTTCGATTATAATTTCATATTGGAAATCATCTATTCCATTATTTGTCTTTCCTGTTTTTTTCAATTACGATTCGATATCGAAAATCATACATTTTGTTTATATATTTTTTAGTTTTTGTGATTATGATTTTCTTATAAAACTAAAATTTCAAGGTGCTCCAGCAAAATTTTTAAACCAAGAAAAATCAAAATTATACCTCCGGTAATTTCTGCCTTTGATTTATATTTTGCTCCAAATACATTTCCTATTTTAACACCTGCCACAGAAAGCAGAAAAGTTGTCACACCGATCAAGGAAACTGCAACGGCGATATTCTGGTTAAGAAATGCAAACGTGATGCCGACTGCCAGCGCGTCAATACTGGTTGCTATTGCCATCACAAACATCGTTTTAAAATCCAGCGAAGCGTCTGCTTTTTCCTCCCCTCCTGAGATTGCCTCGCGTATCATATTCCCGCCGATAATAGCGAGAAGTACAAACGCGATCCAATGGTCAACCGCCACAATCTTATCCGCAAACCGTATGCCAAGAAAATATCCAATCGCTGGCATCAAAGCCTGAAATCCTCCAAACCATGCGCCGACCACCGACGCGCTGCGCCAAGACATTTTCTTGATCGCCAGTCCCTTGCACACTGCAACCGCAAAGGCATCCATAGACAGTCCAACCGCCAAAATAAACAATGTTGCAAACTCATTAAACGACATAAAAACCTCCATTTCTGCAATATAGCACTTTCCAGCGCCTCAATAAGAATAAAAAACTCACAGGTAACGCTGTGCGAATCTTTTCTATCCGCACGCATTGCCTGTGAGTCTCATTTCTTAAGATATTGCCAGATTTATTGAAATCATTATGTTGACAATATCACAGGATTCCTGCAAACTACTCCCCCACCTGCCATAGCTATTATATGTTTTTCAGTCTACAATATGTGGATATCTTTGTCAAGGAACAAATGTTTTGTTCATAGTTCTATTTTTGTACCAAAGTGTGTCCGAAAACTTATTCCCGCCATCAACATGCTCCAAAGAAAAATTATGTTTTATGATAAGAAAAATGATTTTCGTAATTCTTGAAAAAAAGATTATTTTATGATAGTATCAATAAGAATAAACGATCGCAACAACTTGTTGCCTATCTTGTATTAAAAAAATCTATACTTATACTTTCCATAAATTTTTCAGATAAATACTACAAAATATTTTGATTTTTCGTTATTCCCAAAATTACAGAAACCAAAGAAAGGATATAAAATTATGGATAAAAAATATTTAAAGTTGCTGGCAAAAGAATATCCAAGTATTGAGAGCGCGGCAAGCGAGATGGTAAATCTTTCCGCCATTCGAAGTCTGCCCAAAGGCACGGAATATTTCTTCAGCGACCTGCACGGGGAATATGAGGCTTTTTTATATATGGTGAAAAGTGCTTCCGGCATTATCCGCAGAAAAATCGACCTTACTCTCGGAAAAACATTATCCGGCGCTGAGCGCGAAGAACTTGCAAATTTAGTTTACTATCCAGAAAAAGAATTAAAGCGGCTTCGTCAAGCGGGCAAAGTCACCGATGAATGGAAGCGGCTTACCATCTACCGCCTTATTCTTGTGTGTGAAGTGATTTCCGCAAAATACACGCGCTCCAGAGTGCGGAAAAAAATCCCAAAAGAGCTTGTCTATATTGTAGATGAACTTTTAAATGTCACCGATGATGTCAATAAAGACTATTACTTTGAAAAAATTATCCATACGATTATTGAGACGGATATTGTTGACAGCTTTGTAATTTCTCTGTGCCGTCTGATTCATTCGCTGGCAATTGATAAACTTCATATTATCGGGGATATTTTCGACCGCGGACCGCGCCCGGATATTATTTTGGACGAGTTAATTTCCATGCATGATGTTGATATTCAATGGGGAAATCACGATATTTCATGGATTGGCGCCGCTGCTGGAAATGCCGCGCTGATTGCAAATGTAATTCGAATTTCCGTGAAGTATAATAATTTTGATTTGCTTGAAGATGGCTACGGATTGAATCTGCGCGCGCTTGCTGTCTTTGCAAACGAAACTTACAGTGAAGATACATGCAAAAATTATTATCCTCAAACCTTTGACGATAATATTTATGACCCAATCGATGCAAAACTTGCCGCAAAAATCCATAAGGCGATCACAGTGATCCAGCTAAAACTCGAAGCGCAGCTGATCCGCCGCCATCCTGAATGGAATATGAGCGGGCGCAGTCTTTTTGAAACCGTTGATTTTGCCGCTGGCACTGTTGATATTGCCGGAAAAACGTACCACTTAAAAGATACTTATTTTCCAACGGTAGACCTGGAATGTCCTTCCCGCCTTTCCGCGTCGGAGCAGGAACTTATCACAATCCTGATCAATTCCTTCCGGCACAGCGAAAAGCTCCGCCAACACATTCGCTTTCTGCTTTCCAGAGGCGCTATGTACAAAGTATACAATGGCAATCTGCTTTTTCACGGCTGCATTCCAATGGATTCCGACGGAAATCTACAGCACATAAAAATCAACGGAAAAGACCTTTGCGGAAAAGAATTGCTTGATGAAATTAACTTAATGGTAAATAAAGCATATTTTTCTGCGGAAAGCAGCGCCGATTATTCCAGAGACTTTATGTGGTATCTCTGGTGTGGTCCTGTTTCTCCTCTTTATGGTAAAAATAAACTTGCATTTTTTGAGCAGTATTTTATTGATGATAAAGAACTTTGCAAGGAACATTATAATGATTATTATAAATTCTCTGAAAATTCGGATGTATGCAAATATATCCTTCAACACTTTTCCATTGATGAGAAGAAAGGACATATTATCAACGGACATGTTCCAGTCAAAATTAAGGATGGGGAGAGTCCTGTCAAAGCAGACGGAAAATTGTTTGTGATTGACGGCGGGATATCCAAGGCATACCAGCGGGCAACCGGCATCGCAGGCTATACATTAATTTATGATTCCCACAGTTTAAGCCTTGCTGAACACCAGCCATTTGTTCCTGGCAGCAGCGAATCTCCCAAAATACGGGTTGTCGAAAAACTGGAGAGCCGCGCCAATATTGCCGATACCGACAAGGGCGCAGAACTTTTCGAACAAATCAACGACCTTCATGAACTGCTTGACGCATACAGAAATGGAGATATCAAGGAAAATTCGGATTGAATTTTTTACAAAAAATCTCAAAAGTCCCTTTTGTTGTATACATAATTCCTGTATTATTTCTGAATACTACTAAGAAGTGGCAAATAAATTTACTGTCTCCTAAAGTTTCCAGAAAATATACATGTTCTGCATACAAAAAACGATACTGCAAACATTGGAACCGCCTGTATTTCTACGGCTTTTCAATTTTTATAAGATCTGTTTGCAGTATAGAGAAAAGGGGTACCATATGAGAAAAAATATCAGAAAAAAACAACAAGAGCAAAAACAGCAGGAAACTTTAGAAAATCAAGCAGAGCAGGAAAGACAGCAAAATAACCCTGTTCAGGAATCCACTGTGCCGTCGGGCGAGAGATTATTGTATCAGGGCGCACAGATTTTGGTGGCTTCCGTTATTGTTATATTGCTGTTTCGCTTCTTTCTGCCTCTTGTACTTCCATTTTGTATTGCCGGGCTGTTCGCGCTCGTTCTCTACCCCGCCGCACGCCTGCTGCGCCGCTGGCTGCATCTTCCGCTGCTCGCGGGCGGCAGCATTGTGCTGGTCTTGTTCCTGTCCAGTTTATTTATTGGAATTTTTTTTCTCGGCCGCGCCCTGATTAACCAGCTTATCGCATTTTTCCAAAATTTTTCCACATTCCAAACTTATCTGACCGAGCAGGTCGGCGGGCTTTGTTCTGGCTGCGACCGTATTTTTCGGCTGGAAAAAGGTACGGTAATGGGAGTTTTAGAAAGCGCAATGAATGTTTTTTTTGAGCGGGTACAAACAAATATTCTTCCCGCGCTGACTGCAAAAACTCTGCAATTTGCGGCTGGAACTGCCGCCATTTTAGGCGTTGTATTGATTGTTCTTGTCTCCACATTGATGATGATAAAAGATATGGAACATTACCGCCGCACGGTAAACCGTTTAAAGCAGACGCCTGTTTTTGGCGCAATGCTCTCAAATCTTCAGGGCGGCAGCGCCGCATACTTGCGCACACAGCTGATTTTACTATCCCTGATTGCGCTTATCCTCTCCTTTGGGCTGTTTTTACTGCGCAACCCTTACGCGCTTGTGCTTGGCGTCGGCATTGCGGTTTTTGATGCGTTCCCGCTGCTTGGAAGCGGTCTTGTCCTCGTGCCGTGGGCTGTTATAAACCTGCTTACCGGACATTATTACGAAGCGATTGTTCTGCTGATTCTGTTTCTTATATGCCAGATTATCCGCGAGGTATTAGAGCCAAAACTTTTAAGCGGCAAACTTGGCATCCGCCCTGTATCTGCGATGATGGCGATCTACATCGGCGCGCAGTTGTTTGGTATCGCCGGGGTGCTGTTAGGTCCTATTGGGCTGATTTTTGTACTTGCCATTGCACCGGAAATACGTCTTGGAAAATGGGGTAATTTATAAAAAGACTGCTGCAAAATTCCTGTTATCCTACAGCAAAACCCAATCTGGTATGCTATATTGCAGTCTTATTTTGCTCAGGTTAAAACTCGCGCACAAAAAGATCGCTCTTCTCCAAAAATTCGTCAATGGTTTTAAATCCAAGTCTTGATAAGAGTTCCATTACAAACGGATTTTCCAAAGGCGTTTTATAATCTGCTGTCTCCGCGTACTGATCGATATTTTTTCTGCCTTCGTCCCTTCCCACAATCGCCTTTGGTCCGCCCACACAACCTCCGTTGCATGCCATGCCCTCAAAAAAATTCGCTGTTGTCTCGCCGTTTTTCAACCGCTCAATCATCGCACGGCACGCTGGAACTCCATCCGCCTGCTCCGCTTTCACTTCAATACCACGGGCAGGATTGAGCTGCGCTACGGTTTCTTTTACCGCCTGGCTGACCCCTCCAGTTCTCGCATAAATACGTCCCATCTTGGAAGAATGCTCCTTCTCATCATCTCCGAGCAGCCCCGGTTTAATATCCGCCGCTTCAAACATATCGCGCACTTCTTGGAAAGTCAGCACATAATCCACCGCATCTGCAATATCTGGTTCCTTAGCTTCTTTTTTCTTTGCAATACACGGTCCAATAAATACAGTTACCGCTTCAGGATGCAGTTTTTTTACCACTCGTCCAGCTGCAATCATCGGTGAAACTGCAGCTGGAACATGAGGCATCAACTCATTATATAAATTGCGTATCAGAGAAATCCAGACTGGACAACAGCAGCTTGTCAGCTGATAATCTTGTTCTTCCATAACATTCGCGTCAAATTCCAGCGCTTCCTTCAATGTCAGAATATCCGCAAAGACAGCGACTTCAATCATTCCCTGAAATCCGATTGCCTTAAACGCTGCGCGCAATTTTCCGGTTGTCACTTCCTCTCCAAACTGCCCCCAGAATGCAGGAGCCACAAGCGCATACACCTGACCTTTTTTCTCGCGCAATGCCTTTAAAACCGGTACAACATCCTTGTTTTCCGCAAGTTTTTCCAACTTGCAGGCATCTACGCACGCCCCGCACCCAACGCACTTTTCCATATTGATTGAAACCTTACCGTCCTCGCCATGTTCAAAGGCGTCAAACACACAGCTGTTTTCACATGCTTTGTCATATTCGCACTGCTCGCACTGATCTGTAAAAATTACTGGAGCATGGCGTTCTGGATGAAGAAGACAGTCCAAATGATATGGGTCGTACTCTCCTTCCAGCTTGCGCCCCTGCGCGGTTTCCTGCTTTAACACATCAAGATACAATTCATGAAATGTTTTCATTTTTCCTCCATTTCTGCGCTGCTTTTTGCGCATAACAAGTTTGTGGCATTTTAATTTTCCACATAGTATGTGCAGAAAATGGAAAAATAAATGCAAAATAAAAAAAGTAAACCGCAATAAAGAAAATATTGTAAAATTTTAACCTTTTCCAGCAAGAAGTCCCCCACTTCTAAAGTGGGGGATGAATT
>CAMUAR010000040.1 GCA_947086895.1 uncultured Lachnospiraceae bacterium
TCCTTTTGGGGTATATCGTATGGCTGTTAAAGCGGCAGAAAAAGGACAGGGACGCGAATGGTAAAGAAACGACAGTAATTTTTATATGGATAAATAACTTTTTTATTTTTAGAGGTTCATTGATATAGTCAAAAGTAACAGATTGTGCTATACTGCTGATTATGAAAATAATAAAAATGATATCTTATATCGCAGAAATAAATTTTTAATATCGCGTTTTGAGGGGGAAATAACAATGGCTGTAATTGGGATTGATCTTGGTACAACAAACAGTCTGGCAGCAGTGTGGAAAGACGAAAAAGTATGTTTGATTTCGGATGCGCTCGGAAATTTTATCGTGCCAAGCGTAGTGGCAGTTGATATGGATGAAAATATTCTGGTTGGATATGCGGCAAGGGAGGAAGGGATTCTGCATCCAGAACGGTGTGCTTCCAATTTTAAGCGATTTATGGGAACAACAAAAATATATCGTCTGGCGGGGCGCGAGTTTACGCCAGAGGAACTCTCTGCTATAGTCCTAAAAAAGATAAAGGAGATCGCGGAGGCATTTTTAAACGAGGAGATTACGGAGGTGATTATTAGTGTGCCTGCGTATTTTAATAATGATCAGAGATATGCGACAAAACTTGCAGCAGAACTTGCGGGGCTGTATTGTGAGCGTATGATCAATGAACCGTCGGCAGCTGCGCTGGCAGCGCGGTGCGAATGCAGGAAAGAGGAGCAGTCGATGCTTGTCTTTGATTTCGGAGGAGGAACACTTGATGTTTCGATTGTCGATTGCTTTGAAAATATCGTGGAAATTACAGCGATTGCCGGAGAAAATCATCTCGGCGGCGCAGATATCGATGAAGCAGTTGCACTGGCGTTTTGTGTGGAAAATGAAATTGATTTCAGCGCGCTGACAGAGAAAGAAAAAGCAGAGCTTTTATTGGAAGCAAAGCGGTGCAAAGAGGCAATAACTTTTCAGGAAGAAGCGGAAATGATATTTTTTCTTTCAGGGCAGCAGTACAGTATGATATTGACGACAGAAAAATTATTAACCGCGTCGCAGGCGTTATTTCGCAAGATGAAACAGACGGTATCACGCGCGCTGAAAGATGCCGGACTTAGGTCAGAGGATATTACAAAAGTGTTATTGGCAGGCGGTTCCAGCCGTATGCCAGCAGTAAAATTATTTTTGGAACGATTATTTGAACGAGAACTTACCAACGAGGGCAGACCGGATTTTTTCATTGCGGAAGGAATTGGTATTTACACTGGTATAAAAGAGCGCAAAGAGGAACTGCAGGATATTTTAATGACTGACGTCTGTCCGTTTTCGCTTGGAATTCGAACCGCTGGAGCGTCGGACGAGCATGATAAAATGTATATGATGATTGAGCGCAATAACATTCTTCCGTGCCGTGTGTCAGAATATTTTACAACAGCGAGAGATTTTCAGGAAATCATTCGCATTGAAGTCTATCAGGGGGAAAGTTATGACCCAGATAAAAATTTAAAAATTGGCGAGCTGGAACTTGAAGTTCCAAAAGCCAAAAAAGGGAAAGAGGGTGTGCAAGTAACATTTACTTATAATATCAATGGATTGCTGGAAGTATCCGTGGTAAATAATTCCACCAAAAAACAGGTAAAAGTCGAGATGGTCAGCGGATATCATCAACTTTCCAAAGAGCAGTTTGCTGCAAGAAAAGAACAGCTGGAAGCAATGCAATATTTATCCGGTGAGGAAGAAGAACACAAAACAATCCTTGCTCTGGCAGAGCGGTTATTTGAGGAAACCGTTGGAAGAACAAGGCAATCGATAGGGATTCTTATTGAATATTATAATTGTGCATGGAATTCAAAATCGCCGATCCGCATTCGACAGGCAGGCAGAGAGGTGCTGCAAAATTTGCTTGCCATTGAAATGCAGTTAAAACAGTTCGTTTTTGAACCGGGAATGTTTGAAGAACAGTTTGAGGATGGTGAGGACGAAAAGTAAATTGACTGTGCCGAATATATCTTTCATTACTTGGATGGTTTTTGCAATACCGCAGACCAGCTTTATCATGCCTCCCACGATTTTAAAATAGCGGGAGGCGTGTTGGTGAAATTTTATAAATGAAATATTATGTTGCGTGAAGTAAATAAAAATCTTCGGAAAAAAGTGCTTCTCCGTGTGCAAGCGGCGTAAATACTTCCCTGCACCATCGTTCCAGACGACTGAGAAACCAATCGTTTTTCGGCCAGCAGTCACAGTGCAGAACAATCGAAAGCAAGATATTTAAGGCAAAACAACAGTCCAGCATAGTTATAACAATATTTCCATCGGCAGAGCGATATCCTTCCGCCATCGCCCGGCGATTTTCCAGTCCGTTGATATTGCAGAATAAAGACGCGAGATCCATCATTGGATGACAATATCCAAACAAAGAAAAGTCAATGGGAACCAGACCAGTATCGGTAAGTATAATATTGGATAAAGAGAGATCTGCGTGAGTCAAGATGGCGTCATTTCTGAAATCATGCAGTTTGCCCGCAATAAAATCAAGAGCATTCGCCATACTTTGTGTATGCAGTTCATTCCAGGCACCTTCCTCTTTTTTTATGTAAATCGTTTGTTTTAGACGATCACATAACACATCGTTATATTGCAGCGCGGGAAGTTTTGGACATAAACATGCCTGTTTATGCAGCGTTCCGACCATCTCACCAATTTGAACACATAAATCTGGTTCTGCTTCGTTTTTTTCAAGAATTCTGCCAGGAAGCCAAGTCAGCATAGTAGCAGCAGTACCATCGGAAAGTATTGTTACAAGTTCGTCGTTTTTATTTGGGCAAGGGATTTGTACATTTATCCCATGAGTGCGTAAGAATTTAAGGAAATTTAATTCTTCCTGATAAATTCCAATACGGTTTATGCCATTATAAATCGACGCTGTATGAAAGCCCACCACATGTTTGTGTATCCGCAGCAAATACCGGTCGTCAACTTTAAAAGTCATATTTTCATTATGACGTATCAGTTCCGCAGATGCATCTTGCATATCATATTGCAAAAGTGTTTCTTTTAAGTAATCGAGAGTCATATCTTGTTATTCCTTTCTGGATATCCATAATTTCAACGAATCTTCTGCATCTACCCGCATCTGCATAGTTCCTTCAAGATACAATCTTGTGTATGGTTGCAATTATGTAGCCTTTTCCAAATTTCTCTTTATCATGTTCCGCACTTTGCAGAAAGGTTATTTTTGCGATAGAAGTTAAAAATTTTATTTTGCGTCTGTTGCTTCTACCTGGCTGATATATTTTGTGTCAACTTGTTTTGTAAGCCAAACACCGTTTGCAGAAAGATAAAATTTCAAACCGTCCTGATGCATTTGACCGCTGTGAATTTTTAAAATAACCGGCACACCATGCCTGGAACCAACTTTTTTTGCTGTTTCAACATCCCTGGACAGATGGACATACAGGCGGCTCATTGGCTTTAATCCTTCCGTCATAATACTTCCAATAAAACGGGACGCTGTGCCATGATATAAAAATTCCGGCGGTTCGGATTCTTTTAATTCAACATCAACAGGAATGCTATGCCCCTGATTTGCCCGAATTAAAGTTTTGTCTGGGCTGAAACTGTAGCGTTGTTTTTCATCTGCTGCGACAATATTTTCTAACACCGTCATATCAATCTGTCTGCCCGTTTTGTTTATGCCGTTCAGCAGCTGTTCCACATTAGCCCAGCCATGCTCGTCCAGTGTAACATACGCCGCATCAGGTTGATGACGCAGTACCAAGCTGATAAATTTGCTTAAATTTTGCTGCTGCTTTGTTGTGTTTGGTTGATTTTTCATAGATGAAATCCTTTCAAATTTTTATTATTTGCCATAAATAAGCAAAAACGAGAGATTGCATAATGATTTTTCGCTGTATAAAATGTCTGTTGTAAGTTTCGCATTGCTTATTTTGATTATAAAACTTGAACGTTATAATTGTGTGTTTTTCTATATTTTTATAAGATTGTCAAGTTTGAAAATTTAAAAAATAATTCTATATTGTAAAGTTTGCAAGCAAACGATAGGAAGGAGAAAAGAAGCGTCTGCATTTGCCTGCAGCAATAGAAGGTTCTAAATTTCTTAACATCCTGTCACCATGCAGTTTTTTTGAATAATATAAGTCTTTGGAACATAATATTTGGTTGCAATATAATTTATTTGTATTAGAAAGCAGAGTTATATATTCTTTAACATTCGTTTGAATTGCTTCGATAATTTGATCGCTTAATTTGTAATAGATTTCATCAAAATAACCGTAATTTTCAATATCATCACTGTATTCTTTTAATATGTGTACATTGATATATTGTTGTAAATGATGAGAAAAAAACTTTTTAGCAGCTGGGTCAAGATCTGAAACGCACTCACTGGAATTGTAAATATATCCAAAACCATTATCCCAATCTGCAATAAACCAGCTTTCAATTTCAAGCGAAGCATAAAATATAAAAATAGGAATATCGCATTTTATAATAGAATATATTTTGTCTTTTATAGACTTGATCTCTGATTTTATATAAGATGCAGTCTTATTATAAAATTTTCCATCTAAATCATCTTCTATAAGTATTGCGCTGCATTGGGTAATTTCTGTGGTATGGTTTTTGATGATTGAGTAAATTTTTTCTAATAATGCTGAACCAGTTAAACCACTTATTTTCGAAGATATTGTCTTGGAATCTCCTTTTTTCTTAATTGTCTTATTAGGAAGATACTGTTTATATTCATAATTGTTGTTAATTTTCTTTAAAAATGCCTGCATTGCACCTGCTTCTGTATAACCGCAAGTTAAAAAACATGCAATTCTATTTGTCACCATGGCCAGCCTCCTAATGCGGGATCATTTGTTCTATATAAATCGCCTAATTCCCAATCGCCTAATTCATCAGCAATATCACTATAAACAATTTTTTTGATATTATCTTGTTTTAAAGTATCAAAAACAAAAACAGCGACATGATTGTGTTTAAATTCTTCTGTAAAAGAATCTAAAAAATCTGGTGAGTGCGTGCTGATAAAGCATTGATTAAAATTGTCAGAAGTCTGTAACCAATTTCCAACAACTTTTTGCCATGCAGGATGAAGATTGGTTTCTGGTTCATCAATCGCTAAAAGAGAACAAGGTTGTTCCATAGGCATATTGATTAATAAGTTTAGAATCAAACCTTTTAATGTCCCTTCGGAAATATCGGATAAGTCGTATTGTTTATTGTCATAGATAAGTTTAAATAACAGCTTATCGTATATAGATACCGTATCCACTTGTTGTAAATTTGGAATCAGTTCTTTAAAATATTTTTCAAAAGTAGTCTTCCAACGTATATCATGTGCTTTATAATTATTAAATACATTAATAAAGTTAGTAGCATTGTTGTTGAGATAAAGATCTACATTTTTAATATTTACAGGGTCACGCATTTGTTTGGTGTTAAATTGCGCGCTTGTGTAGACATTAAATCCCTCAAAGTATTTTTGTATGTTATATAATAGATGTGCAATATTTACTCGAATAGTTTCGCTGCCATATAACTGCTTGTTTTCTAATAAAATATCTTTAAACTGCATCATTAATGTATCCTGGTTATCCACAGAAAACGGCAAACGGCGATTGTGCTGTCCTTTTTGTATCGCGGAAGAAAAATAACCTTTTCCCAATTTTTGATCGTGACATCTAAAGTAGTTAAATTCTTCATTATATCGTTCTTTGGATCTGTTGACTGCACTTAATTCTTCTAATAATATTTGGCATTGCTCCACAGTATTTCCAACAGAGAAGGAAAACTGATATCGAACGGGTTCATTCTCTAAATCAAGTTCCCACGCAAAGTCAATAGAAGAGTATTCAGGAGCCATATTATTTAACATATGCTCCCATCCATTACGAGAAATCGCATTTAAAAAAGCAGATTTTAAATTACCTTCTTCGACTTTTTTTAACATTTCTGAAAAGAAAGTCAATGCTTTAATAAAATTGCTTTTTCCTGAGTTGTTTGGACCAATCAATATATTTATTTTTTTGAATTCTAATTCTGAAGCATTTATATTTCTGAAATTATGACAACTGAATTTTTTTATCATATTTTTATAATTCCTTTCACACGATAAACAGGTTGTTTTATTTGCTGTAATTTTTAGCAAATATTTTAATGTTTTCCTGCATTTGTTACAATGTATCAATATAACAGCGATAATAATACATATTTTTGCATACCGTATCAAGAAATTCATCACTGTAGTTTGTTTTTTGATGAAGTGTGCTGTATGCCCAGCCTTCCAATTTTCTTGCGAGAATATCATAAAAAAATTGGTGTGATAAATAACAAGTAAGGTTTTCTTTTTTGCGGTAAAGAATTACTTTGTCTTTTAAAAAACAAAAAGTATCTCCTGGAACAGCGTCTTTTTCATGTTTTGGCGTAACAACAAGAAATTTAAAATGGGTGAGCGCGTTGGTAAGCCTTATTAAAAAATCGGCTCCTTCCTCGTTATAGCCTGTCAGGTTGCCCCAGATTTTTTGAATTTTTTGAGGCCGGCAGGAAGTGCCGTTCCAAATGGTTTTTAACAATTCGATCTTGCCCTGACTTAATTCTGGAATTGGAAATATTTCTTTAAAATACGCGGTTTTGGCATTTTGTGCATCCCATAAACATTCCCTCTGATAGCGTTTTTCATATTCTGGAAAGAAAAATTCTTCTGAAAGATATTCCGAGACTTTTTTTTCGAATAAAGTGTCTTCGGAAAACCAGATTCTTAGTGTTTTCCACACTTCATAAGGCAGCATAAAAACAGTGGAAATATAACCATTGCGGTTTGGAAGCATAAATTCTTTTAATGCCTGGAAAAAGGATTCATTGCAAACCAGTTTTTTCCAGTTTTCGTGTTTTAAATATCGCTTTTTAAAAGTTTTGATCCGTCCAATCAGCGGTTTGTAATAGTTATCGTCGATATAGTTGCCTGCAATTCTGCCGTCCAGTATAGAAAAAAAATCACAGCGGAAATTTTCTTTTTGTTCTTTTAACTGTAAAAATTCATGTTTTCTGATTTGCATTTTGTGAGGCAGTATACCGTTAAGTTTAGAAAAATTATCGTATATAAATTCCTTCCAGAAGGTATGGTCGGCTAAAAGTAATTCTTCCGCAGTGTCAAGCAAAGTTTTGGAAGGGTTGTTTTTTAAAATAAAATATTGATATAATTCACGGCAGAGCAGTACAATTTCCCGTTCTTTTTGGCAGTCCTGCCAGGTTTTAAGATCCTGACAATATTCCTGACGTTTTGGATGAATCAATAAAAGGTTTTTTATTTTTGTCAGAAAAGTTATCTTGCTGTTTTCTTCCACTTTATTTTTATGGTTTTGTATATCAAAGTCCAGTGGATGATGCTGAGTGAAATCGTTTGAAAGGATATCTTTTTCCGAACTTTCTTTATAAAAAAAGTCGTAAGCCATGCAGAGAGAGAAAAAAAGTTCCTGGCTGATTCCACTGCGGCAGTTTCTTGTTTCTTCCTGTAAAAAAAGGTATAATTCTTTGAGAAATTCCGCGTTATATTGCGTGCCAAAAAAACTCGGATAACTTATAATAGCTGTCCAATTTAAGCATTTCCAAGTACTCCATGGCACAGAAAAAAACGGTTTGGAATTTGGAATGGGAAATGGCTGATCCAGTTCTTCGGGGTGAAATGGATCATTTATAATACCTTTTTCGGCGTTGGTAATACGAAGCAGCACAGCGGAAAGATCAGAAGAAATTTCATCATATCTGCATTTGTAGTAAAGCAGCTGGGTAAGCTCGCCATAATTATTGATATCAAAGTTATCTTGAAACAGCTGGTCAAGAATTTCACTGCAAGAAGAATTCTTTTTCTGTGTATCAATTTGATCTGTTTCCGTTTGCTGTTTGAGGGAATCCTGCTCGGCAAGATGTTCCTCGGAAGTTTTATCGGTGTCGGAAGAATTTTTTTCCTGAGATTTTTGATTTTCTGATATAGAATTTTGTTCGGTATGTGGTTTTGCAGCCTGTGCAAGTGCTAGTTTGTAAGCTTCATGCAGGCGCGAAAACTCTTCGGGATGTGTTTCAACATGATACATTTTGGAAAGTTCGGAATAAGTGTGTCGGATTTCAGCTCTGCTTGCATCTAAGGTTAAATTTAAAAATTGGAATGCTTCTTGTAATGTCATAGGTTTTAACTCCGATCTGTCAAAAATAATCCTTGAATATAGTATTGTTACAATTTATAATTCTATTGTTTTTAGGCAAGAAGTAATTCGGATGATAAAATATTTTATATAGGGTATATTTGATTTTTTTAATTAGTTTTCTTGTTTTTTAAAGCACATTGCAAGCAAAGCTGCTGCAAAGGCTCCGCACAATTTTCCTGCCATCAGCGCCGGAATCATATCAGGCTCTGTACTGACTGCAAATCCTATATGAGCAGCCAGCAAACTTGCACCGCTGACCAAAAATGCGCCTGTCGCTACTTTTCCTTTGGAGTCCATATCCTGATATAGTGAAAAAACAGGGATGGCACTTACCAGTCCAATTAACATTCCCGTCAGGCTTTGAGGCTTTACCCCTAATTTTGTTCCCAAGCGGGTAAAAGGTTTTTGCAGCAAGCGGCGTAAAAGTTCTGCTGCGGGAAGACTTCCAAGCAACACAACTCCAATCGAAGATACAACACTCATGGCTTCTTCAATCGGAGCCATTCCACCGATGAATTCCCAGCCGCATAAAGATTCTACTGCTGCCAGAATCAAACCTATTGTAACCAGCGCGCGTATGCCGTCTGCCAAAATACAAAAACCTTTCACCATACGGTCAGGTATTTTCCAAAGTCCGAGCAAAAGAAGCAGAGCCGCCGCAAAAACCAGAAGATTTTGGTGCAGACATTCAAGCAGAGAAAGTCCAGAAAGAATGCCGCCAGCAAACAACCCAACAGGCATAGCAGCCAGTCCAAGCATAATTCCGCGGGCGAGAAATTTCCGATCTTCTTTATGTACCAACCCCATACCAACAGGGATAGTAAATACTAAAGTACAGCCAAAAATTGCAGATACCACAATTCCAGAATAACTTCCAATTCTACTGTCCACAGCTAATTCTTTTGCAAGCTGATAGCCGCCCATGTCAATGGCAAGAGTACTTCCAAACATGGCAGGATCCACACCGATTGCTTGATATAGGGGAACAATAGCTTTTCCTAAAACATCTGCCAACACAGGAGCCAGGCAGATCATTCCTGCCATAGATAATGCCATGGAACCTAAAAGCCGAAAGCCTTCTTCAAATTTTTCACCATACCCAAGTTTGTTCCCAAAAAGCCGGTCAATTCCGCCGAGAAGGACGCCCAAAGCCATAATAACCATAAGTATTTGATTCATTTTTCCTCTCATTCCGCCGCAAAAACGGCATTGTGATTTATAAAATGGAACGTTTAATCCTCAAATTTTTCTTGTACTTTGCGATGTATATATCTTTATCGTATGTCAATTATGGCTTTATTTTATCACATTCGATTTACAAAGACAAGGAAATTTGATACTAAGATTATAAAACAGAATTCGTATAAAGTAAAACATTTGTTAATCAATTATAGAGCCAAGCGTTGCCAAAGGAGTGACCGAGGAATGAAAATCCCTGAACCCGCTTGAATGGGCAGGGTGCAGGAACAATATTTGCAGCCAGGCAGAGGAAATTATAAAAATTAATGAGATGATTTCTTTGTAGATCTGTGGTAGAATTATTTCAGACAATAAATCAGTACTTGATAAATTATAGTAAATTCACAGTTTCTTATCTGCACAGGGGGAGAAAGATGATTGATGGACATATTCATATTGAACGTGGAGCATACACGCTTGATTGGATAAACCAGTTTGTAAGTAAAGCGGTTGAAATGGAAATTGATGAAATACGTTTGCTTGAGCATTGTTACTTCATCGGATGCGCATTGCCCGGAAGATGTTGGATATAAAATTAAGGAACTGAACAACCTTATAGCGAATTCCTAAGCAAAAGATCTTATTCTGGCTTATGTATGAAAAACGAAATCAAAGTTGCCCCAAATGCCGCTGCTTGGTTTATCCATACAGCGGCATTTCCTTATCTCTGTTTTATTCCGTTCCATGGAGAATTCTTATAATATGTAGATTTCTTGCGGGAAAGACATTTTAAATGTTCATTATAAAACTGGGGAATCCTTATTATATGGGGATTTTTTGTGATATTTTTCAGAAAAATTAAGATATAACTGTTATATCAATAGATAAATTTTTCTTGACATTATCTTTTCAACTGTCTATACTGTATATATACAAAAGGTGAGGTGATCTTTCGAAAATGACTATTTGCATTTCCTATCAGAATGATATACCAACGTATGAACAAATTAAAATGCAGATTAAAGCTCAGATTTTATCAGGAGAATTATTGCCGGATACACCACTTACTTCGATACGACAGCTTGCGAAAGATTTAAAAGTAAGCGTAATTACAACAACGCGCGCTTATGGTGATCTTGAAGCGGAAGGACTGATCTATACTGTGCAGGGCAGGGGGTGTTTTGTAAAAGGAAATGCTGATGCAATCCGTGAACAATATCTCCGATTTATTGACGAATCGCTTTTGAGTGTTGCAGAGAAAGGAAAAGCAGCAGGTTTGACATTGGAAGATTTACATAAAAAATTGGAGGAGGCTTTTTATGGACAATGCAATTGAAGTTCGTGGTCTGTGCAAACAATATTCAGGGTTTGCGCTGAACGATATTAATTTTTGTGTCCCAGAAGGATTTTGCTGTGGGCTTGTCGGTCCAAACGGAGCTGGTAAAACGACCATTTTGAAAGCGATGACTGGTATGATAAAAGCCGACAGCGGAGAAATTTATCTGCTTAATAGACCGTGCGACGCACCTGTTCGGGAAGAACTTGGCATTTTGTTTGACCAGCCTTATTTTCAGGAAGATTGGACTCCGCTTAATATTGAAAGAAGTATTAAGCCATTTTATCGAAATTGGGATACTGCCATATACCAAGATCTTTTAGATCGTTTTTCATTGGATCCAAGAAAAAAATTTAAGAAATTTTCCAATGGAATGAAACAAAAACTTGCGATGGCAGTTCATCTTTCTCATAAGAGCAAATTGCTTTTGTTGGATGAGCCAACAAGCGGTTTGGATCCTGCTGCGCGCGATGAGATGCTTGATTTGATGCGGGAATACCTGTTGAAAGAAGGTCGGACAATTTTGTTTTCCACACATATTACAAGTGATTTGGAGCATCTTGCGGATTTTATTGTCTATATCAGTCACGGAAATCTGATATTTTCTGGAGAAAAAGAGGAATTTACGGATTCATACTGCATTGTGCGCGGCAGAAAAATACCGGAAAAAAAACGAAAGGATGCGATTGGACTGCGCGAGTATAGCAGTGGGTTTGAGTGTCTGATGGAATTGTCAAAGGTCGGCGGGCTTCCAAAAGATGCTGTAACAGAGCGCGCAGCGATTCATGATGTGATTGTTTTTATGGAAAGGAGACAAAACAATGCTTCAGATTATAAAACTTGACTGGTCCACAATAAAATATAGTCAAAAGAGAATTTTTATTATTCTGCCCTGCGTGTTTCTTGCCGGATATATTTCTTCTATTTATGTTGTGCCGACAAGCGCGATTTTGTTTTTTCTTTTCTCGCTCAATCTGTATGCAGTAGAAGAAAAAGGCGACTTGAATCGTTTTTATCTCACGCTGCCTGTCACAAGAAATACCATTGTTACAGGCAGATACTGTTTGTCGCTTTTTATGGTTTTCGGAGGGATTGCGGCAGGAATTATTTTGATGCCGATTACGAATCTTGTTTCATTCTCGAAATGGTATCCAGATCTTAAATGGATGATAACAATAGTTGCTTTCAGTCTTTTTGTCTGCGCACTGTTTTATTTTTTTATGTATCCAATACTCTTTAAACTCGGCTATCAGAGAGGAAAATTTTGGGGATTTTATCTTCCTGCTGTTCTTTTGGGAAGTATTTATATTGCTTTTTTGGAGTATGCAAGTCTTCCAGGAAAGGAAACATTAATTACTGATCTGTTGATTTATGCGTCGGAGCATCTTATTTTGATTTGCGGTGGAATGTTGTTTTTGACTTTTGCTTTACTTGTCGCATCGTATCTTTTATCCCTTCATTTTTATATAAGAAGAGAGTTTTGATAAAAAGAGAGCAGAGCAATTTTATTTCCATGTTTCCTTTCCTTTGATTTATTTTAATTGAAAACAGCACTATTTAAAAATTAAAAAATTAGAATTAAAAAAAAGCCCTTGACGAGATGTTCCTTTATGTGCTATAGTGGAACAGCTATGGAAGGGTCTTTTTTTTATGCCTAAAAATAAGTGAAGACCTGTATGAATTGGATACACGTTGTCAGAGGCAGGACAGCCGAAAGCAGTGTAGCAGGCTGCGCGGCAAAGTTATAACCTGCCCGGTACAAAAATATTCACGGAGGTGGAAGTTGTGCGAGTAAAAATTACATTGGCATGTACGGAATGCAAGCAGCGTAATTATAACATGACAAAGGAAAAGAAAAATCATCCTGACAGGATGGAGACAAAGAAATATTGCAAGTTCTGCAAGTCACACACGCTGCACAAGGAGACCAAATAGTTTGTCCGCCGCGCGGACGGCAAGGAAGGAAAGTAAATCATGGGAGACGCTACTGTAAATACCACAGAGAAATCGACGGAGAAGCAAAAAGAGCAGAAAAGCCCGAAGAAAAGTTGGTTTAAGGGTTTGAAAGCAGAATTCTCCAAGATTATATGGCCGGATAAGGAAACTCTTGTAAAGGAATCCACGGCTGTTATTGTTATTTCCCTCGTGTTAGGCGTGGTGATTGCTTTGCTTGATATGGTTATCAGGGCAGGGATCGACGTTATAATCTAGGATAGGGTGATGATATGGCAGAAGCGAATTGGTATGTAGTTCATACCTACTCGGGCTACGAGAACAAGGTCAAGGCCAATATTGAAAAGACAATTGAGAACCGTCATCTGCAGGATCAGATCCTTGAAGTCTCCGTGCCGGTTGAGGAAGTTACAGAGTTAAAGAACGGTGTTAAGAAAAAGGTTCAGAGGAAAATTTTTCCCGGCTATGTGCTGATCAACATGGAGATGAATGAGGATACTTGGTATGTTGTCCGCAATACAAGAGGTGTGACGGGGTTTGTCGGACCAGGCTCCAAGCCGGTGCCGCTGTCAGAAACAGAGATGGCAAACCTTGGTTTCCGAAAAGAAGAGGAAGAGTTCTCCTACGATTTCAATGTCGGAGATACCATCACAGTGATTTCCGGTGCTTGGGAAAATACGGAGGCAGTGATTAAGGCGATCAATCCGAACAAGCAGACGGTAAGCATCAACGTTGATCTGTTTGGCCGCGAGACACCGGTAGAAATTGGATTTACGGATATTCGGGTCGAGAGGTAAAAGCGGCGTTGCAGAAAGACGCAAGCACAGGATATTTAGCATCCGTCCGGGTGCAGGTGGGAGGGATTTATTCTCCCGGTAAAACCACAATTTTAGGAGGTTACAATCATGGCAAAGAAAGTTACAGGTTATATTAAGTTACAGATTCCGGCAGCAAAGGCAACACCGGCTCCACCAGTTGGTCCGGCTCTCGGTCAGCACGGTGTTAATATTGTACAGTTTACAAAGGAATTCAACGCCAGAACAGCAAACCAAGAGGGGATGATTATTCCTGTCGTTATCACAGTATATGCGGACAGAAGCTTCAGCTTCATTACAAAGACCCCGCCTGCTGCAGTTCTTTTAAAGAAGGCGTGCAATTTAAAGACCGCGAGTGCGGCGCCAAACAAGGTTAAGGTTGCTACGATCAAACGCTCTGAAGTGCAGAAGATTGCAGAGCTGAAGATGCCGGATTTGAATGCAGCTTCTGTTGAGGCGGCTACCAGCATGATCGCGGGTACTGCGAGAAGCATGGGCATCACGGTAGTGGACGATTAATTGCAGGAACAAAACGTTCGTGGGAGGGACGCGCATTCTCCCGGTATTACCACAAGGAGGTTAATGAAATGAAAAGAGGAAAGAAATATCAGGACGCAGCGAAGCTGATTGACAGAACAGTTCAGTACGATGTTGCAGAGGCAGTCAGCTTGGTAAAAAAGTCAGCAACCGCAAAGTTTGATGAGACCATCGAGGTGCATATCCGTCTTGGCGTAGATGGACGTCATGCAGATCAGCAGGTTCGTGGCGCAGTAGTTCTTCCGCACGGTACTGGCAAGAAGGTTCGTGTGCTTGTGTTTGCAAAGGGTGATAAGGTTGCGGAGGCGGAAGCAGCAGGTGCTGATTATGTCGGCGGCGATGAGTTGATTCCAAAGATTCAGAACGAGGGCTGGCTTGATTTTGACGTTGTGGTAGCAACTCCTGATATGATGGGCGTAGTTGGACGTCTGGGTCGTGTTCTCGGACCGAAGGGCTTAATGCCAAACCCGAAGGCCGGCACAGTTACTATGGATGTGACAAAGGCGATCAATGATATTAAAGCTGGTAAGATTGAGTACAGGTTGGACAAGACGAATATTATTCACTGTCCAGTTGGAAAAGCTTCCTTTACGGAGGAGCAGCTCGCAGACAACTTCCAAGCACTTATTGGCGCCATCAACAAGGCGAAACCAGCAACTGCAAAGGGTCAGTATTTAAGAAGCGTTACGCTCGCTTCTACAATGGGACCTGGCGTAAAGCTGAACACAGTGAAACTCGCGTAATTGCGTGCAGAACGCCGAATTTTTCCATGTGCCTGCTATGCATGGAAAAGTTGTTGACACGCGCATAAATTTATGTTACAATACAACCGCTGCTGCAAAAACAGCAGCAAATTGCCGAAGACAGCAGGTGCCGTAGTTACGGCGTAAGGAAGTCCGCCTGCCGAGGGATAATGTTTGTGCGATATGATTATTTGCGCTGTCCCCTGTCTTGGGGACAGCTTTTTTATGCGCAGACCCGTGCAGTGGAATTATGCCGCTGGCGGGTCGTGTAGGGAAGACAAACCTTCCCTACGCGATTGCACAGCCTCGTGCAGCTATACGATGTACGGAGCGCAGTAAGCAGAAGAAAAATATTTCTCCGCTTGGTTGTGCAACAGTAAATCCCGAAAACCAAGGGCAAACGTTGTAAAGAATTAGAAAATCTGGGAAAGGAAAAGCTATTTAGATGAAAACCACATACGATTGTATGGGTAAGTACCAATGACTTCATTGGGAAATAAACAGTAGGAACAAATCGTGAGATTGTCCGAAATCATCTAGCGTATACATTTTTGTATATGTTTTTAGCAGCAGGTGTACGTAAATGGCAAAAGTTGAGTTAAAACAGCCAATTATCAGCGAGATTAAAGACTACGTGGAAAAGGCATGCTCAGCTGTGATCGTTGACTACCGTGGCCTTACCGTGGAGGAGGACACACGTCTTCGCAAGTCTTTGAGAGAGGCAGGTGTTGTATATAAGGTATATAAAAATACTTACCTGAAAAGAGCTTTTGAAGGCAGCGATTTCGCACAGATGGACAAGGATCTTGAAGGACCGACCGCTATTGCATTTGGTATTGACGATGCTACTGCTCCGGCAAGAGTTATCGCAGAGTTTGCAAAGACCTGTGAGAAGCTTGAGTTTAAAGCTGGTGTTGTAGAAGGCACATACTATGATGCAAAGGGCATCCAGGTAATTGCTTCTATCCCATCAAGGGAAGTTCTGCTTTCCAGACTTCTTGGAAGTATGCAGTCTCCGATTACCAATCTTGCACGTGTTATCAAGCAGATTGCGGAGAAGAACGGAGAAGCAGCTTAATTGTAAGCTTGTTTTATATGTGCAGGAATTTAAAGATACAGAAAATAGATATGGAAGAAATATCCTGCGCATTAAGTGGGAGAAAACGATTCTCCTATTTGATAATATACCCGCATAAAAAATATAATTATGTATAGAAAGCAAAGAAAAAGTATTTTTCACTTGCTTTATTATAAGAATGGCGGGATATGTTAAGTGATATAAGGCGGGAATTATTGCCTTAAAGAACACCTGCAAAAATACAGAAAAAAGTTTTTGTAGAGCAGGGTTTGGATATTATATTCTAGGAGGGAAATTATAATGACGACACAGGAATTTATCGATGCAATCAAAGGTATGACCGTTTTAGAGTTAAATGAACTTGTAAAGGCTTGCGAGGAAGAGTTTGGCGTTAGCGCAGCAGCAGGCGTTGTTGTAGCAGCAGGTCCAGCGGCTGCACAGCCAGAAGAGCAGACTGAGTTTAATGTTGAGCTGACTGAGGTTGGCGCAGAGAAGGTTAAGGTTATCAAGGTTGTTCGCGAGATCACTGGTCTTGGCTTGAAGGAAGCAAAGGATACGGTTGACGGCGCTCCAAAGGTACTTAAGGAAGCTGTTTCCAAGGAAGAGGCTGAGGAAATTAAGAAGAAACTTGAGGAAGTTGGCGCTAAGGTTACACTTAAGTAATATTCGCTTGATTATACAAGTGAAAAGACAAAAAGGGGAACTCAGGATTATCCTGTGTTCTCCTTTTTTTATGCGTAGACCCATGCAGAGGAATTATGCCGGTCGCGCGGCGAGTAGGGAAGACACTTGATTGCACATAAAAGAATTATTTAACCGTAATAAAAATGTAATAATTCTAGCCTAGCTTTGACAAATTTTTGCTTTATGATTGACCACAAATCGGGAATTTGATATATTTTCCGAATAAGGCTGCGGCAGCGCTGCGGCGCAGTCTTTTATTTCATTGGAAGGACAGCGCAGAAATGAGGTGTGGAATGAGGAAAAAACAATCCAGGCTGGTTGCGTTTCTGATAATTTTCTGTCTTACAGTACCATTACTGGGATATTTTTCAGATACGCTGACAGCACAGGCGGCAGGACCGTCATTAAACTATACGAGCACAACCGTATATATGGGGACAAAGCTCCAGCTAAAAACACAGGATGTAGATACTTCTAAGGTAAAAACAACGACTTGGAAGGCAAATCGGTCTTCTATCGCAAAGGTTGATAAAAACGGACTTGTAACGCCGGTATCCGTTGGTACAACGACGATTAAATGTACAATTACATATAAAGACGGAAAGTCCGTTCTGCTTACTTGTACAGTAAAAGTGCGGAATAGAGTTGCCTGTACAGACGCTGCATTTACCAACACAAAGATGGATGATGGAAATGCACAAAAAATTTATATCGGTGAAAAATTTACCCTGAAAAAGAAACTGACTCCTTCAAAAACAACGGATTTGCAGTTTTGGATTTCCTCCGATGAAGATATTGCAACAGTGACATCTTCTGGTGTTATCACAGCAAAAAAAGAGGGATTTACAATTATCGAACTGCGTCTTGGAGAAAATGAGGAGAGCGCAATGAGGGCGGATAATAAGGCAGTTGCAAGATTATATCTGCATGTTACAAAAAAGCCGGAGCCAACGCCGACTCCTACAGCAACCCCTCTTCCAACATCAACTCCAATACCAACGTTACCGCCGCAGGAACAGCCAAAAGTTGTTTCGGCTGTTATGGTTGGAAGTCAGGAACTGCAAATTAATTTTGCTTCTCCAGTCCGCAAGAGCAGTGTGATCAGCAATGGCAAACTGATTCCAGGCACAGTGATTATCGGAAGGGATGACGGAGCAGCAGATTTCGGTACTCTGACACCTTCTCTTTCGTCAGACTTTATGCGTTTGACAATAAATTGTACAGGAACTTTCAGCGGCACATATTCTGTTGTTGTCACAGACAAGGTACTTACAAGCAATGGTACATCCTTTGGACAGTATGCTGAAGTGCTGAAATTAAAAGATACAACTGGACCGTCTTACATAAACACAACCGTTGGCTATACCGGCTGGTTTTCCAGCATCAATTTCAGCGAGGCGATTGATATCAGCAATTTGAGTATTGAGAGCGTTACAGGGACATCGGACGTTGCGCTTTCAAGCTATCTGCGCGATACATCAAACTATACGTTAAGTTCCGACGGAAAATCACTTGTTGTAAATCTGGAAGGTATGACAACAGATAAATCGCTGATGGTGATTGTGAGCATGAGGGGAATCCGTGATATTGCGGGCAATGCAATGAGCACTCTGCTTCAGAGAGTTTACGTGCGCACCGATGCGACGGCCAAGGCGATGGCGACGATTGTGAGAGTGGAGCGCGTTTCAAAAACAGAGCTGGAAGTGACGTTCAGCGAGGCAATTCAGTGGCCTGGCGTTGCGAAATACGGCAGCGAGACAGTTGCTGGTATGGTGGATTCCACAAATATGAACGTGGTTCACTACGAGATTCCATATAATTATCAGGGAAAGACCGGGATGCAGCTTGTCGAGTTCAGCACTTGGTACAATTACAACAGTTCATTAAAAGATACAAAGCAGATGTTCCCGGTTGATTTTACGCTTGATACAACGCTGCCGCAGTTGGTAAATGCACAGCTTGTCAACAGCACATACAATGGAATGAATGTCAGCAAACTTATTTTAAATTACAATAAGGAGATTGCGAACGCGCTGGGAAGCCCGCTGATTTCCATTCGTGTTAAGACTGTTTCAAGTGAAATTGCAACCGTTCAGCCAGCAGTTTACGAGGCGGTTATTGAGGGAGATGTTGTCACCTATATACTGGTCGATAATATTTTGCTGGAAGGCGGAGATTTTATGGTTTCACTGCCGGCAGGTCTTGTCTCCGATAAGCTGGATAATGTTTCTGCCGCGCGGACGATTTCCATCAACAAGGGAGGAAGCAGTACAAACGAACTTCCAGGACCAGTCAGTGTTGAGCAGGATATGGATCGGAAATCGGTTGTTCGTGTGACGTTTGCAAATAAGCTGGATTTGGCAAGTGCGGAGAACGTGGCAAATTATTATGTACTTCAGGCTACAGGCAAGAGAGATATGCCAGTCGGCGTTACCGTGATATCCCAGTCGGATACTTCCGCAGTGCTGGAACTGGAATTTGCACTTGGGACATTCAGCGGAACAGCACTTAGTACTTATGAACTTGTTCTGCAGAATATTAAGGGCTACAATGGAACGTTCGGTGCAATGTCTGAGCAGCACAGCTTGTTCCAGGCAGTTGAAAATACGCCGCCAACCGCAAAGTCAACAAAACTTCAGTATTCTACTATTGTGATGACAATGACTGAGGAAGTGACTGGCACAGTGAAGGTGACAGCGATTGATGCAGCTGGCCGCACGATTGCAGGAGAAGGCTATGCCAGCGGAGATATGGTTTATATTGTTTTGAATGAAGCGCCAACGATGACTTCAAAAACATTAAGATTTAATATTGTAGAAAATAATATTACTGATATAAACGGCAATAAGGCGGCACTTAACACAAGCAGCTACTATTTTGCAATATCAGAATAAAAATCATCAAAAAGACAAAGCTGTCGCAAAATATCAATATTCTACAAGAACTTGTATCTATCTTATAGGAGTGTTGTATTTTGCGGCAGCTTTTTTTATGATAATACAGCTGACACCGCAGAGAAAAAAGAAGTGAAAGGGACAGGATATCTCATTGTGATCCAATCGGTTATATGATATAATTTTGGTGTGTTAATAGTGAAAAATAAAAATCTAAGGAGTATTTTTTGTTCGCTGCAAGTAATTTTATTTCGAATGGTTGTTGTAGCATCAAAAAACAGTTATCTTTTATGTATTAAAAAATTGTTTTATTTGTCGTGAAACAAACAGTTGCTACAATGTAAATTTTCTGTTATAATCTATCTAAATATATCCAAATTTGCCTGATTTTTGAAAAAGTATTTTTCGGGTATATTTTTCGGTATAATTAAAGCTAATATTTAACATAATATAGTAAAGGATCAGAAAGCATGTCTATCCGGCTTTCGACCGGGTAAAAACAAGGATATCCGAAAAGAGGCGTTTGTGAAGAATTCCATATCCGGCTGGCAGCGAGTCGCAAGCCAGCTTGTTTTTGTTTTATATTTGTTTGTGCTGCTGTATCTGCTGTTTTTCAGCGAGAGTTATGGCAGAACAGATAATGTTCGTGAATACCGCTATAATCTTGTTTTATTTCGGGAAATTAAGCGGTTTTATAAGTATCGCGAATTGCTGGGAATGAAAATGGTACTGCTCAACTTAGTTGGAAATGTAGCAGCATTTGTTCCATTTGGTTTTTTTCTGCCAGTGTTGTGGAATGGCATGATGCATTTTTGGCGCGTAACGTGTGTAACTTTTTGCTTTAGTTTGCTTGTAGAAGCCATACAGCTTGTTTATAAAGTTGGTACATTTGATGTTGATGACTTGTTTTTAAATACAATCGGAGGCATTTTAGGTTATATTCTGCTTCGGCTGTGGCTGTGGTTTTATGCAAAAAAGAAGAAGTCAAAAAAATAATAGTTGTGCAGTAAAATAATTTTTATTTATAGAGCAAGCAGTTTTTGGGGGTGCTGATGCTGAAAAAATCGGATCAGATTGTTGAAAAAAAAACACGTTTGAAATTTCAGGGGAGAAAACGCTCCAAAACAGGCATCTTGTCAATGATGCTTTTTATGGTAGTATTTGCAGGATTTTTAACTGCATCTATTATATCGTGGAAAGCAGATGGAAATGCTGGTATTGTTGTTGGTTATATTGGGCTTGGATGTCTGGCGGTGGCTGTCCTGGGTTTTGTTCTTGGCGTGCGCAGCCTGCGCGAGCGGGATATTCTATATTTTCATCCTGTTTTTGGACTTGTGGCAAACAGCATTATGATGATTGCGCTTGTTGCGTTGTATTTGACAGGAATTTTGTTATAATTCGGAAATTTAAACTTAAATCATTGAGATAATAATAAAAAAACATTTAGGAAGTTAAAAATCACGAAAAATTAAATATATGATTTGTGAAAGATTTATACGGCAATAGAGCAACAATTAATAGAATTTGGAATAAAGACCGCGCAAATCGAAATGGATTGGCTCTGGGAATGAATGTTCATACACACAATACTGCGGCGAATAAGTACAACGATTGGAATAATAAAAATTTGCATTGCAAATGGCAGCAGCTTTTTATATTTGTTGAGGATCTGTTTATTTTGAAATATAAAAAAGTAAGGGTTCGCTGTATTGTCAGAATATATCTGAAAACGGTTTTTTATTATTTGGTAAATTACTCTTTAAAATTAAATGCCAATATTTATAGAAGATTTGTCTTAAATAGTTTCAAACTATACAGATTGGATTTGATATAAGAGTGATGTAAATTGAAAAAATTTAGGTTTTTAGACTTATGGAGAGGAGGAGAGAAAAAAAATGGAGCAAAAGACAAGGTTGGAAAAACAGATGAATTTTCTGATGGAGATGGACAAAAGCAAGAACATAATGCGGCAGACTTATCTGGCAAATGGAGAGCGCAGGGAAAATGATGCAGAACATTCATGGCACCTTGCCATTATGTGTCTGCTGCTTGGCGAATATGCAAATGAGAATATTGACCTGCTAAAAACAGTAACAATGGTGCTGTTTCATGATGTGATTGAGATTGACGCAGGTGATACTTATGCTTATGATACAAAGGGAAATGAGACGAAGGCGGAGCGCGAGAATATAGCTGCGAAGCGGCTTTACAGTATGCTTCCAGAGGATCAGGGAGCGAAACTTGCCGCATTGTGGGAGGAGTTTGAGAAGGGAGAAACACCAGAAGCAAAATTTGCGCGCACGTTAGATCGCGTGCAGCCGCTGGCGCTTAACAATGCATCGGGCGGGCGTTCGTGGAAAGAACATAAAATTACGAAGGAACAAGTGTATCAGCGAAATCAGCAGACACATTTGGGTTCAGAGGTACTTTGGGAATATGCGAAGGCGTTGATCGAGCGGAATGCAGAGGAGGGAAAGCTGCTGTAAAGAAATAAAATCAGCCCCGGTTTTCCGAGTAATAAAACGTATGAGAGCACCTCGTGATTGTGGATATCACAAAGGTTATAGTTTCATTGTTTCATTGATAAGAGCAAAAAGCGGAACTGTTACCACAACGACAACTTAGAATTTGACATAATGGAGGTAGAAATGCGAGTACTGGAAATACTGAAGGAAGAGAACGAAGGGGTAAAAGAGCGATATGAGCTGGCCAGACAACGGATTGCTCTGTTTGGGGAGGAGAGGAGTGTCCGAGAACCGTTCCGGGGCTATTTTATTGAGATGGCAGAATTTATTGAAAAATTGACTCAAGTGGTTGATTTCGTATTTTCTGGTGAATTGTACAAGCTGCCGCTGGATGAACTAAAAAAATTAAACAATAAGCTATATGAAGATATTTTACCTGAAAATTATAATAAAAGTTACGCAGATCCGGCATTTTCAGTCGGCAGGTTTGGCAAAAGCTATGGTAAGTTGTTGTCAACCGTTTATTCGGAATTGCGCAGTCTGATCGCCTGTGCATTTGAGGGAAGACTTGCTGGAATGACAGCAGGTATGGAACTTTTAATCCAATTGTATAATTGTTTTGAAGCGGAAGATGGAAATACCCGTATGGAAACGTATCAGGTATTGTACTACTATGTTCATGATTATATGATGGATATCCGTTTGGCTGCCGTGAGGGAGAAACAGGATCCAACATGGACTTTTGCAAAGGATATTATTATGGAAAATGATTTGAATGATCTGCGGTATTTATATTATTTCGGAGAATATATTTCCGAAAATGAGTGGAAAATTGCAGAATATTTAAATTCACTTCCAATAGAGACGATCAAAAGTATGGCGGATACATACACGGATGGTTATGTTCGAGGATTTGCGGTAATGGGAGCGGATTTTTCGGTTAAAAATATTGTAAATATCCGCTATGCGCTTGGTTTTGAGCGTATGATTCTGCACGCAATTAAGACATTTGAAGGCATGGATAAAAAAGTGACAATTCACCGTACAGCTTCGTGTCTTGCTCTGCGCGGATACGGCAGAAAAGATGGATTTTTTGCGACAAGTCCAAATCCGCAGTATGAATACGATCACCGAAATGATTCGGCATTGTATTATGATTATCAGATGAGAAATTCAGCGATAGCAGCAGCAAAAGCAGCATTTATAAAATATCAGCCAGAATATGCTGCTTTTGCTGGTCCAGCGGTGTTAGAGGTTTTTGGAGAGCCTGATTTTGTGCCAGTTATTAAAAAAGAAGCAGTACATACTAATCAGAAAGCAACAGGGTATATTTTGGCTGCAAGAAAAGAGATTAATTTGATGACGCGGGAATTTCTCCGATCGGAAGAAACCTCTTATACTATGATTGCGTTTCCATTGCCATCCATTGGAGATAATTTTGAAAAGATATTTTACGAGACGATCCGCGTAAATACGCTTGATAACAGCGAGTATCAGAAAATGCAGCAAGTTCTTATCGATGCGCTTGACGAGGGTGTGGAAGTATATGTGCGCGGAATGGGCGGCAATCGAACCAATATGCGTATTGTTCTTCAAAAATTGGACAATCCTGATTTGCAGACAAACTTTGAAAATTGTACGGCGGATGTGAATATTCCGGTTGGCGAAGTATTTACTTCACCAATACTGACCGGAACGCGGGGAACGCTGCATGTCAGCCAAGTTTATCTCAATGGTCTGGAATATAAGGATCTTGAGTTTGTGTTTGAGGACGGAATGCTCAAAGACTACCGTTGCGGAAATTTTAAAACGACAGTGGAAAACAGACAGTATATTCGGGAAAATATTTTAAATAACCATGATACGCTTCCGATTGGAGAGTTTGCGATTGGGACAAATACTATCGCTTATGCAATGGGCAGAAAATACGGAATACAACGGAAACTTCCGATTTTGATTGCTGAAAAAACCGGACCACACTTTGCAGTGGGTGATACCTGCTATAAAATGAGTGAGGATCATGCGGTATTTAACCCAAACGGCAAGGAGATTATTGCTCGTGACAATGCAGTATCTATTCTGCGAAAAACGGAGATGAAAAAGGCATACTATAATTGCCATACCGATATTACAATCCCTTATGATGAAGTTGGCGAAATTTATGTAGTACGCGAGGATGGTTCAAAAATTATTTTAATTAAGGATGGAAGATTTGTACTCGAAGGAACAGAAGGATTAAATGCAGGATTTGAATGATACAAAAAAAGAATTGCCAAAAGAGATGTTTCATTTAGGGTAAGAGATTTGTATTGATAGAACAGAACGATAAAGGACAAGATTGGAATATACAGAGGAGAATTATCAAAGGAATTTGTTTCATTTAGGATAATGGATTTGTATTATATAAAATAAAAGGATAAAATATGGTTTAGATGCTACAAAGATGGAGGTATAATAATGGCTAAAGTAGGTATTGTGATGGGCAGCGATTCGGATTTGCCAGTAATGCAAAAAGCGGCGGAGATGTTGGAAAAGTTTGGGATTGAGTATGAGATAACTGTGATTTCTGCACACCGGATGCCAGATATTTTCTTTGATTATGCGAAAAGTGCAGAGGAAAAGGGATTTAAAGTAATTATTGCAGGAGCAGGCGGCGCAGCGCATCTTCCAGGAATGGCAGCAGCAATTTTCCCAATGCCGGTAATTGGCGTGCCAATTCATACAAAATCGCTGGGCGGTGTTGATTCGTTATATTCTATCGTGCAGATGCCTTCGGGTATTCCTGTTGCTACTGTAGCGATTGACGGCGGTGCGAACGCTGGAATTTTGGCTGCGAAGATTCTTGCAACTTCAGATTCTGCGCTTTTGGAAAAATTAAAAGCATATAAGGAAGAATTAAAAGCAGGTGTCGTTGCCAAAAAAGAAAAAATGGAACGTGTTGGGTATAAGGAATATAATAAATGATAGAAAGCCAACTCCATTTGAAATTTATTTTTAAACTATTATAAGTATGAAAGCATACTTGGAAATAAAACTGAAAGACAGTTTCCAAGTATGTTTTTTTGTTCACCGATTGAAAGAAACCTCATATTATGTAATAGACGAACGACAAATGTTATAGTTTGCGCCAGGCGCGGTGGGCGTGGATGACAATGATACAATAAGGCTGGCAATACCGCGCAGAAAAGAGGTAGTTATGTATCGGAATAATTTCAGAGCACCGCAGTTGCAAAATAGACAAAATTTATCTTTTGGCGGCGGAAACTGCGGCGGCAGAAGAAATAGTGTGGCAGAAAACTGCAATAAGAATAATGCTGCACAAGAGAATTGTGGATGTTTGACTCCTGTTACCCCATGCGTCGTTCCAGCGGGTTGTGTGTGTGAGCCTGTGACAAATTGTGGATGTGAACCACAGGGCTGTGGATGTGAGACGGAAAATTGTGTATGCAACAAAGAGCCAGAACATGATTGTGCATGTCAGAAGCCAGAACCTGCGGATCCAGGTTGCAAACCTTCAAAGAAAGATCCTATTTCCATGATGCCGCTCGCAATGGCTTACGTGCCATGGCAGGATTACAAAGATGTTTATTCGGAGGAAGAAGGTTGGTGCAAGGGTACAATTTTTGCGCAACTAGATCTTGATTTTATGGCAAGGAGGTGCAATTGATATGGGTGAGATGAACCGAAAAGAGTTGCTTTGCCATATTGGAAGAATCAGTTTTGCTATGGATGACCTGCGCATTTTTCTGGATACCCATCCACACTGTGGAAAGGCTCTGGAACGTTTCAATAAGCTTGCAGAGGATCGGGCAAAGCATATTTGCAAGTTTGAGGAACTTTATGGACCAATGAATTTTTACAACAGCAATGTATGCGACGATCATTGGAAATGGGTCGATGCGCCATGGCCATGGGAAGGAGAGTGCTAAGTTATGTGGAGTTATGAGAGAAGGCTGCAATATCCGGTAAATATCCGGCAGACGAATCCAGAGCTTGCGATGGTGATTATCAGTCAGTTTGGTGGGGCTAATTGTGTTTACCCCTAGTTTAATTGTAAAACAAAAAAACATCTAAAACTTCTCTGTTTTTATCATACACAACATGATCAACCACACTGCGAATTGCGTTTCCCTTTGCGGTATAATCTGCGTCGGATGATATCACTTCAAAAACATTCTGAATACGCGCAAGCATATCAGCGCGATTGCCGTGTGTCGTACTTACGGCAGCAAGTTCATCAATTGCAGCTTGGAGACTGGCACGCTCTGATGATAATTTCTTTCGGATTTCTGCATACTCTTCGATTGTATCAATGCCAGACAAATAAGCGTCTTTTGCCCGTTTTTCTTTGACGGAAAGCCTTTCCAGACTGTCCTGTAAAAGACGAAGTTTTTCTGATATATCTGCTTTTGGAAGAATTGTATAAGAAAAGTCTCCAGTATTGATAAATTCCCGAAATGCATCGCATACTCCATCGCTGGCACGGCGGTAAGTAATATAATGCGATATTGAGCATTTTCCCTTGGCATAATTCATACACTGAAAAGCAGAAAGCTTTGCACCGCCGGACGCGAGCAGCCCACTGCAGCAGCTGCACCGAAGCATACCAGATAGCCAATGCGCATGAAGTTCCTGCGGCTTGCGGTTTGCTGTGCGATGGCTGGAAAAAAGTTTGTCATTGACAGCCTGCCAAAGATCTTCTGTGACAATCGGCTCATGACAGCCCTTCTTAACAATAAAATTGCCCGACAAATACTTATGTTCCCGAAGATCGTTTTTTCCTTCAGGGTTCCATCGAATGTAACCTTTGTAAACTGGATTTTGGAGAATATATTTTACTGTTCGATTTTCCCAGGCATTTCCGCGAAGTGTTTTGATGCCGAGCTGATTCAGTTCTCTGGCAATGCCGAACGGTGATTTCCCGCCATTCAAATAATCCTCGTACATTTGGCGAACGACTGCCGCCTTTTCTGACACAGGAATCAACACGCCTTGCTCAAGACGGTAGCCAAACGGCGCATAAGTCTGATACTCACCGCGCCGCGCTTTTTCCGTCATTCCCTTTTTCACCTCGTCCGCAAGATTCAGGGAATAATACTCTGCCATAGCTTCCAACATAGCCTCAAGAATAACTGAAAACTTATCGTCCTCAATATGTTCTGTAATGCTGATTACAGAAATACCACACTCCTTGCGCAGCAGGGATTTGTATACAATACTATCCTCCCGACTGCGGGCAAAACGGTCGAACTTATGGACAAGAATCAAATCAAACGGTCTTGGCTTTTGCTTTGCCCTCGCGATCATCGCCATAAAAGCAGGGCGTTTCTCCGCGTGCCTTCCAGAGATTCCTTCATCGATAAAGATAAACTCATTGGATACTAAAATATCGTTGCGCTTTGCATAATCAAGCAGAGCGCGGCGCTGAGCATCAGGGGAATATTCTGTTTGATCTTCCGTGCTGACACGGATGTAGAGAGCAGCGGTTTGCATAAAGAGAATCCTTTCTATGGCTATTTATTTGATGTTGATTCAACATATTTAAGATAATTTTGAAAAGTATTATGATATATTTTATTATTAGGTTCTAGTTCAAGAGCCTTTTGTGCTTCCATCAATGCATCTTTGTAACGTTCTAATACAAATAAAATAGTACTAACATTATAGTGATAAAGAGCATTGTTAGATTCTAATTTAATAGCTTTTTCAGCCTCTATCAATGCATCTTTGTAACGCTCTAATGCAGATAAAATAGTACTAATTCTATAGTGATAAAGAGCGTTATGGGGTTCTAATTTAATGGCTTTTTGGATTTCTACTAATGCATCTTCATAGCATTCTAAGTGATATAAATTAAGTGCAATACCATCGTGATATTGGGCGCTTTTGGGATCTAAGTCAGATGCTTTTTGTTCTTCTATTAGTGCGTCTTTATAACATTCTAACATATGTAAACAAATACTAAGACTATGATGGTATCGTGCGCTACCAGATTGTAATTCGATAGCCTTTTTAGCTTCTATCATTGCATCTTCATAGTTGCTTAATAAATATAAGGTATTACTGAAATAGTTATGGTATAGTGCGCTTTGAGGTTTTTGTTCTGTTAATTGTTTAAAAAGAGGTACGGCTTTTTGATATTTACCAGTATTATATAATAACACAGCTTGACTATATAAATCTAAAGAGTTTGTATCATTTTCAACAGATTCTATTACCTCAGCATCATTATTGATTTTTGTTATAATTTCGTAATTCTCTGATGAAATTTTTGTATATTCTTTTATAGATTCTTCAAGTAGTTGATATCGCTTAGCAGCATTATCAAGAAAATCCTTTTTAGAAGGAATCGCAATATCAAATTTAGCACCTAATTGGAAAAATACATCGTCGAATCCTTTATGCCATATTAAATAACCATTTGCTTTACTAATAAAAGTTTTAATTCTACTATCTAATTTCTCTGTTTCATAAATCATCCAATAAGGCAACATCCATTTATGGTCAGAAAACTTTCTAGAATTTTGTGTTAAAAAATCCATTAAAGTATTGTCATTGCCAGCATATCCTATAAAAATTGGATTATATTCTGAAAAAATAATATCTAAGGCTTTTTGCCAATTTTCATGCAGTTCTTCTAATTCTTCTTCTTTGTTTTGAGGATCAAAGAGAAGATCATGATGTATTTTGATAATGGTTGGTCTAAAGATTGGCGTGGTAATATAATGAGCTAAATTTTCATGTCCAATAACCAAAGGAAGTGTAGATGTAAAATTTTCTATTGCTTGTTCTATTAAATGATCAAAATTTGTAGTGATAACTACATTATGATTTGTAGAAGATAAAATATGAGCAAGCATAAAGTAGCCAATACGAGGTATTGCATGTTCCATTATTTTTTCGAGTTCATTGTATCCGTCCGTAGATTCACGAAAAAGTTTTTCAAAATAGTTACTGTAAAACATATACTTATTTTCATCGTTTATGTCTAATTGTTCTTTCCAAGTAAGATATTCTTCTGAATTTCTTTCTTCTAACTCTTTGTCCCATTTATCAATAAGAGCTTGACCAGATGGTATACCAGAAGTTATTGATGCACCAGCTCCAAGTATGAAACAAAACTTTCTCTGGTGTGCTCCTATTGAAACTTTTTTAATTTCATTAAGTAACCCTTCAAGTGATAATTTATTATAACTCATTTTTAGTCACCTTCCTTTTTAGTTATTCGTAGAAATCGGATCTTTCATATTAGGAAGCTTTAGTGAAATTTCAAAAGGAATTTTTTGTTGACGAACTACTGTCTTTGCAAATATATTAAAAGCTGTTGACATATTTAGACCAAGTTCATTGCAAAGATGTTCAAATTCTTGTTTTAAATTCTTATCTATGCGTATGTTTATATTTGTTTGCGCCATAATTAATACCTCATTTCCATATTTAATACATACATTGTATTGGAAATTATAGGAAATGTCAATAAAGTTTTTTATAATAAAGAAAATACAAGATATAATGGAATGACCCATAAATTTAAGTGACTTTGTTTGTTATATAAAATAAAAATAAACTAAAAATATTATAATATATTTTGTTTTTTATTATTTAATATATAAAATACTAAAAATTTAATAAAAGAATTTTAACTTTATTGAATTAAAAT
>CAMUAR010000041.1 GCA_947086895.1 uncultured Lachnospiraceae bacterium
TTCAAGGCTTTGTAGTATCAAGCATTTTTACATGCTCATGAATAATTCAGGTTTAAGATATATTTTTATTTTTAAAACAGCAGTTTACAAATTTTTGAGATTGTTTTTTAATATTCATTCGGTTTTGCGGATAGAATTTTATCATATAAAGCAAGAACTTTGCAAGAGAATGACATATTTTTACCATATTTGTATGTTATTGTAGCGCGGTGGTTTATTTCCAGTAAATTAAGACTGGTTTTTCCGCAAAGAACATGTTATCATAATTTCGTGCGACTAGTGAACTATATATTTTTCAGGTTTTGCTGGTACATAAATAAAAAAAGATAACTTTTCAACAGCATAGAATCTTGTAAAACGAGATTTTTTGTTCAAAGTGAGATTGTTTATTGTAAAATACCATCGCAGGTATTTTGCTAGACCAAAAGGGGGTTATTTATGAAACAAAACAATGCGTCTATTAGAGCGAGGCGCAAGCTAGGAAGGTTGGCATCTGTTGCATTGGCAGCAGCGCTGATCTTTGGGACTGCTCCAGATATAAATTTTGGGGTTTATGCATCAGAAATTTCTGATGATACAGAGTGGGCTGAGGATGAAGAGCCAGATGAAACCAGGAACCCGGACGAGGATTTGGACGCGGAACCAACACCAAAACCGACAAAAAAGCCAAAAGCAACACCGACGCCGGACGAAGACTTGGAGGAAGAGGAAGAGCCGGACGACCCGGATGAGGATTTGGATGCGGAACCAACGCCAAAACCGACAAAGAAGCCAAAGCCGACACCGACGCCGGACGAAGATTTGGAGGAAGAGAAAGAACCAAACGACCCGGATGAGGATTTGAATGCGGAACCAACGCCAAAACCGACAAAGAAGCCAAAGCCGACACCGACGCCGGACGAAGATTTGGAGGAAGAGGAAGAACCAGACGACCCAGATGAGGATTTGGACGCGGAACCAACGCCAAAACCAACAAAGAAGCCAAAGCCAACGCCAGACCCGGACGAAGATTTGGAGGAAGAGGAAGAACCAGACGACTCGGACGAGGATTTGGATGAAGAGGAAGAACCAGACGACCAAGATGAGGATTTGGACGCGGAACCTACGCCAAAACCGACAAAGAAGCCAAAGCCAACGCCAGACCCGGACGAAGATTTGGATGAAGAGGAAAAACCAGACGACTCGGACGAGGATTTGGATGAAGAGGAAGAGCCAGACGACTCGGATGAGGATTTGGACGCGGAACCTACACCGACGCCAACTCCAACGAAAAAACCAACGCCGCCAAAATACAGTGCGAATGTTCCAGCGGAGAGCAATGACGCGAGATATCAATATCTGTTTGGCATTGATGCGAGGGAGATTACAATGAAAACTCCGCCGCCTGGATTTGAGACAAAGCAGTCTGCGACAGCGCAGATGGTGACAATCAGTGTTCCTGTCTGGAAAATGAGAGCGGATGGAAGCAAATATTCTTCTACATATAAACTTACAATTAACAGAAAACTTGCCGAGGTAGTAAAAGTAATTTTTAAAGAAATTTACGCTTTGGATATAAAGTTTCCGATTAAACAGCTCAATGGTTTTATGTATCGAAAAGTTGGCGGCGTCGGCTTAAGCAGATCTACATTGATGTCTGTTCATTCGTTTGGGGCGGCGATTGATATTAACCCGGGGGATTACGACAATGATTATTTTCTTGGAAAAGGAAATGATCTGCGTGATAAATCAAATCCATACTGCATTCCAGATGAAGTAATTGAGATTTTTGAAAAGCATAATTGGTTCTGGGGCGGAAATTTTGAGATTTGCGCGGACACAATGCATTTTCAATATCTTGGTCTTGAAATGCTGCACTATCAAAATAATTCTCCATTCCGAACATTGCAGTTAAAAAGCGGTTATATGAAGGGAACAGATGTAAGAAATTTGCAGCAGCGTCTTCGTGAACTTGGCTACAAAGTGACTGTGGATGGGGTTTACGGCAGCAAAACAGCAAGCGCAATTCAAAAATATCAGAGAGACCATGGACTAGAAGCAAACGGCATTGTTGACTATAAGACTTGGGAGACGATTATCAACGAAACACATTATATGTCTTATGTATTTTAGACAATTATATAGTTAGAACAGTATTGATACATCAGTGAAACTGCTGCAAAATAGAATTTTTATTTTTGCAGCAGTCTTTTTTGTATATACTACATAAGATATAAGCTTTATTTATACTTTTATTTTTTTATTACAGGGATATACGCAAAGAGTTTCCATATTTCTCATTCTTCTTTTGCGACAAGCTATGCAGTTTCGATTACAAAGAGGATATGGACGCAAATGTGCTGTGTGTCACAAACTGTTCACTTGAAACGTTCATTGCGGAGTTTGAGCATGACCCTGACAGAGAGTGGAACTGCTTGAGTATGGTTCCATTGTGAGAAGCTAACAACGATACCAGCAATCTTCTGGCTAACTGTTTGGAGAAAATACAGGTTGTCTTTGATAACTTCAGGAAAGAAGCATTACACAGAAAAAAGGCTGTATCAGCAGAACAATGTAATTGTGAAGCTGATGGAATATTAACAAAGATAAGTTGTTTATTGAAGCAAAAGACGCCTTGCTAAGCAAGACGTCTTTAGGAACTCCTTCTACACATGGCAGATGAGCTACTATTAGTATATGCGATTTTCTGTGATTTGTCAATGAGTTTGGACTGCAAATATCTGTTAATTATTTATTGTTGATTGCACTTGAGTCTTATACTGCTCATAGTGCTGAAGTTTTTTTCTTAACGAGTGATCTTGCTCGAAGTAAAAAGCTGTAACTAATAGACAATATGAATCTCGCCGTTCTATGACAACCATATAGCGTTCTTCTTCAAGCAGCATATGTACTCTGGTTGTGTTTCGATATGGTTTACTCCAAACTTTTAATCCCCCACATTCTTCACATTGTGTTGTATCACAATTATAATTCTCAATAAACGCACGAACCCATCTGATTCTCTCACATCTTCTAAAATCCGGCACACGCTCTCCACTTTTCAGATAATCTTGACAGGTTACATGAAAGAATGCTTCTTCCTTTCCATATTCAATTGGATACCTGCGAATATTTACTTGCTTTCCTTCAAACACAGGACGTGATTTTATAAAGTCATTCTGAAAAATTTCATATAACGCTTCTTGATATTGTGCATAGTTATTATTATAGTCATCCCAAAATTCTAATTTTGGCAACCAGCAATTATCTCTTGTCATACTGTTCTTCTCGCTTCCCACAAAAAGAGATTTATTTTTTCCTCACGCAATAGTGTTGTTTTCCGCAACGTATAACCAGAACGTTCTTTTATCAAGTCAATCATTTCTTGCTTTGCACTACTCTTGACAAATCCATCAGGAAATCTGCGATTTTCATAACCGATAGCTCCTATAATAATATCAACTATCTGCATGATTTGAACTTCGTCAGATCGTATAGGTTGTAACTGCCGAATCACTTTTTGAGAAAAGTCATACATAGAATTGCAACATACCTCTCTCAATTTTTTTGCTTTTCGAGCAGAGTTAGTATCTTTAATGTCGATATAAACCTCATAGTTATCTGTTGGAGAAAAGATCACTTTGAGCATATCAAAATACATTTTATAGTACCATGTATCGTGTGTTTGATGATAGCGTTCATGATTTAGTTTTGTCTTATCTGGAATAATAACACCACGAAAATGCAAATCATCATCATCAAAGAAATAATTAACTAAATCTTTGTATAAATCAACTTTTGCAGGGCTGATTTTTGTCCATTTCATTTCCATTGTTTTAGAAACATTATTTCTTTTTTTAATTTGACGAATCCGCTCATTGATTTCTTTAAGTTTCAATTGCGGACACCATACAGCCCCTAATACCATAACATTACTGTTATCATGTTCAAGATGACATGTCTCATCACAATAAACATTATACAACATAGTTTCACCACCTTAATTATTTTTTTTCGTTCCATAATGCATTGGTTCTTCTGCTACCATAGATAGTGTTGGTTCTGGATCATAAAGATATGTAATCTTATCCGATTCTTTTGAAACTTCTGGTCTAAGCAATCCGAAATATTTTTCAAAAAAAACTTTTAGTTTTTCAATAACTGTCTGCTTTTTCTTATCACGAGAACCCCTCCTCCAAAACGGGAAAAGGGGGCATCAGTCGGTCAATATCTGTGCCAGTGGTTTTGAGTACACCATCACGAAAAGCGTTCTCAATAAACTTTCTGATTTCTTCCAGCTTCATCTTTTCTTCCGCAATCAAAGTCTGAATATCAGTTTCTTTTTGCTCTCTAACAAAACGCTGCCAGTCAGTATTAACATTGCTACTTGTGTTGATAGTAGCAATAAAGTTTTCAATCAGTTCCTTTTTAGACCTGAGTTGCAAACTGGACTTAATTGCCTTATCAATAGCAACAAGGATTTCCTTATCTTCGCAGTTGATGTTATGGTATTTCACAACCAACATCAGGATATAGTCAATGTTGACTTCCACTTGTTTGACAAGTTCCATTTCAAAGACAACATCATCCATAATGCTATCTTTGCTTCCTGGCTTCGGCTTGATTTTATCATACACATCTCGGAGATACGATTTCATTCCCAGCAAAACGGTTAAAGGCAGACAAGATGTTTCTCAGATGGAGAATATTGTCGAACAGGACAATAAAATCTTTCTTGTTCTGCTCTCCGATAATCGGCTGCCCCAACGGATATTTCTGCAACAGTTTGGCAATTCGTTCTTTGCAACTTTTCTGTTCACGTTCTTTATCATCAACGCAACCATAGTAATAGTCTTCATAGGATTTCAAAAGAACAATGCCATTTGCATCCTTATCTCCGAATAGGGCAATTGCATCATTAGTCGCTTTTTCAAGATCACGAAAACAAACGGTGTTGCCGAAAGTCTTTACAGAGTTCAGGATACGGTTTGTTCTGGAAAACGCCTGAATTACCGTGCATTTTCAAGTTTTTATCTACCCAAAGGTATTGAGTGTTGTTGCATCAAATCCAGTCAGGAACATATTGACTACAATTAGAAAATCGACCTCATGCTTTTTAACCTTGTTGGACGGGTCTTTGTAGTAGTGTTGGAAGCCCTTACTAGAAGTTTTTGAAAGTCTTGTTGTAATCGTTGATTGCCATATCCAGAAAGTCATGGGAACTCTGGTCAAGGTCATCGGTGTCAAAACTTTCATCATCCAGAATACCGTTTGTTGTGTAAGCTTTGTTTGCGGTGAATGAGAAGAAGGTGGCAATAGTTAATTCACGGTGCAGTTCATCATGCTCCTGCTCTTTTCTTACATCAGCCATTTTCGTTCTTCTTTTTTACTGGAATAAAATCCAGAATATCATCTACTTTGCAGTCCAAAGCAAAACAGATTTTTTCGATACTGTCCAATGAAACATACTGGTCACGCCTTAGTCGGGTTAGAATATTAGCACTAAATCCAGCTTTCTCCGTCAATTCGGCGGTCGGGATGCCCCGGTCTATCAGCAAGTGAAATAGTTTTTTATATGTTACAGCCATATAGTCCTCCTTGCCATGATAATCACTCATGATATTATAACACGAAAATGTGAAAAATTCAATTCATCGTTATAGACATTAGACAGGAATTAGGAATAATGTGAGAAAGAAAAAGGCTCAATGCAGCAGCTATGACTTACATCAAGCCTTTCTATCTTTTCAGTTCTGTATAAGTGTGAGTTCATTATATTTGGTGTGCTATCTTTATCTAAGTGAATCCTTATTTTCCCATTTCGAGACCGCTTGTTCCGAAACCCCTATTCTTAAAGCGACATCTTTTTGAGTAAATTCTTTTGCTTTGCGAAATAGTTTTAACCGCTTTCCAAAATCCACTTGATGAAACATAATTATCCTCCTAATCATTGATTTTTTAATAAGCAAAATATTGGAATTCTGCTGATCCGTTAAATTGATTTGTTATTTTAAAAAACTTGTAAGCTGCTGAATTTATTATATCTTAGATTAAAATAAAAAACCATTCCACGGATATTTATAAAAAAGCATTTTTACTCAACCACAGGTTGTATATTAGATAATTGCTGCCTTATCGTATGAAATATTTTATAAAATTTTATTATAAATTATATTAAAAAATATAAAAATTATTTCAAAAAAAATATAATATATAAAAAGCAGAATGCACCTGAAAAAGTATAAAAGGTATTGAAAGCTAATAAGTAAAAGTTTGAAGTTTACTATAGGAAGAAGAAAATAATATTATATTTATGTGTTGACAAATATTGTTAAGTATACTATAATTTTTCAATAACTTATTTTGTTTTTTATTTAGAGTGTGTCTGAAAATTGCTTGCGAGTTGGGAGTCATAATTTGTAAGAGATTTTGATGAAACAATAGAGAAAATCTCCTGCAAATTGGGACGCACAGAATGCGGGGATCCGTTTTCAGACATGTCCTGGGAGGAATAAATTATAAATACATATTATATCGGCGGTTCGCCTTGCAGTGGAAAAAGTACCACAGCAGAATTACTTGCAGCAAAATATAATTTATATTATTTTAAAGTGGATGATTTTCTTGAAAAATATATAAAAGCAGGTGCATCAAAAGGGCATAAAATCTGTAAAAAACAGAACAGCATGAGCGCAGAGGAAATATGGATCAGAGAACCTTCCCTTCAATGTGAGGAAGAATTGATATTTTATAAAGAAATTTTTGAATTTATACTGGAAGATTTAAGGAAAATAAAAGAGAAAAATATTATTACGGAAGGTGCTGCATACTTGCCCGAATTGATGAAAAGATTAAATATTGACAAAAATAAATATATATCAATTGTACCTTCAAAAGATTTTCAAATTTCTCATTATAAAAAAAGAGAATGGATTTCATTTGTATTAGAAGAATGTCAGAATAAAGAAAAAGCGTTTTCTAATTGGATGAACAGAGATATTTTGTTTGCACAGAAAGTACAACGGCAATGTATTAAAAAAGAGTATGTTTCGATTGTAAATGATGGCAGTATAGAGATCAATGAATTGGTTCACAAAGTTGCTGTACATTTTGATTTGGTTTAGTTAAACAATACGAAACTTATAGACAATATTTTGTATAAAATTAGTATTTATAAGGCTTTTTTGGTTTTATAATTATTTTGTTTTGTCTGGCGGCGGAAAGGAGAAACTGGATGGAACGCAGAGATAAAATCAATTATTATTTGGATATTGCGGAGGCGGTTTCAAAGCGCAGTACTTGTCTGCGCAGAATTTATGGAGCAGTGATTGTAAAGAATGATGAAATTATTTCGACTGGATATGTCGGAGCACCGCGCGGAAGAAAAAATTGTTCGGATTTAAATTATTGTCTGCGGGAAAAAATGGCAATCCCCCGCGGCGAGCGGTATGAACTTTGCCGCAGTGTTCATGCGGAAGCGAACGCAATTATCAGCGCGTCAAGAGAAAAGATGCTGGGATCAACATTGTATCTTGTCGGTTTTGAGATGCCGGACATGAGCTATATTGCGCGCGGCAGCAGCTGTTCTATGTGCAAGCGAATGATTATCAATGCGGGCATTGAAAAGGTAGTAATCCGTGATACAAAAGACGAGTACCGCGAAGTAGTTGTGCAGGATTGGATTGACCAGGATGAGTCGCTGGAAGGGACACGCGGCTATTAGCAGATTCTGGAGATTTTAAAAGGAATTTTGGTAAGCCGCTTGAATTGTGCAAAAGGAGATATTTCTTATGGAAGAAGAAAATGAAAAAACACTGTATGACCGCCAATACTATGAACCTGGATTTCGTCTGAATCAATGCCGTATTTCCGCAGAATCCGGCTATGCACCAGCGCAGAATGCGCTTGCGGTTTGCTACAAGTATGGACGTGGCGGAGTTTCGAAAGATTATGCTGCCGCTGTTTATTGGTATCAGAAAGCAGCCGAGCAGGGACATGCTGCCGCACAGCGCAGTCTTGGATACTGTTATGAAAACGGGCATGGTGTGGAGCAGAGTTGGGAAAAGGCAATTTATTGGTATGAGCAGGGGGCGATTGGAGGAGACGCCGACGCGCAGCAGAATCTAGCGAACTGTTACCAATTTATGCCTGAAGTTTTCGAACCAGATTTAAAAAAAGCTGTTTATTGGTATAAAAAGGCAGCCGAACAGGATCATCCGGGCGCTCAGTGTAATCTTGGCGTATGCTACGGTAAGGGAAATGGGGTAAAGCAGAATTATAAAAAAGCGGCTTATTGGTATAAAAGGGCGGCGGAACATGGAAATGATGCCGCACAGTATAATCTTGCTCTTTTATATGGAAAAGGTTTGGGTGTTTCTCAAAATAAAAACGAGGAACTTTACTGGTATAAAAAGGCAGCCGGCCATGGCAACAGCGATGCAAATTATAATCTGGGAATCCTTTATACATACGGAGATGGCGTAGAGCAGGACTATGATAAGGCGATAAGCTATTATAGGGAAGCGATTCGGCTGAACAGTAATATAAATGCACAGTATGCGCTTGGAATCGCTTACCAGGAGGGAAGAGGTGTAGAGCAGGATGATGTACAGGCGGCCGAGTGGTATAAAAAAGCGGCAAAACGCGGGTATGCGCCAGCACAGTATGAACTGTCGCGGTATTATGAGAGCGGTATCGGCGTGCCAAAAGATTTGGCGGAAGCTATAAACTGGCTTCAAAAAGCGGCGGAACAAGAAGATGTGGATGCTCAGTGCCGCTTGGCATATTACTATGAAAATGGAAATGGTATAGAAAAAGACCAAGTACAGGCGGCAAACTTGTATCGGAAAGCTGCCGATCAAGGAGATTCCTGCGCACAGTATGAATTGGCGCGGTGCTATGAAAAAGGCATTGGAGTGGAAGTTGATTTGACCGAAGCTGCAAACTGGTTTCGAAAAGCAGCCGAACAGGGCTATAAGGAGGCGCAGTATAGGCTTGCATATTATTGTGAACATGGAAACGGCATAGAAAAAGATCAAGTACAGACGGTACAATGGTATCAGAAGGCGGCCGAGCAGGGGCATTCCGGCGCGCAGTATGAATTGGCGCGGTGTTATGGAACTGGCGTTGGAGTGGAGATTGACTTATCTGCTGCTGTGCAATGGTATCAAAAATCCGCAGAGCAGGGATATCCTTATGCACAATATGAATTGGCACGCTGTTATGAGTATGGTTCTGGTATAACAAAAGATATTATGCAGGCTGTGCAATGGTATACGAAAGCCGCAGAGCAGGAACATGCAGATGCACAATATCATCTTGCACTGTGCTACCGGCGTGGGGACGGTGTAGAAAAGGATTTTGTACAGGCGGCAAAGTGGTATAGAAAAGCAGCGGAACAAGGACATGCCGATGCACAATATCGCCTTGCTGCCTGCTATAAGCGCGGGGAAGGTGTAGAGAAAGATGATGCGCAGACGGTACAATGGTCTATCAAGGCGGCGGAACAAGGACATGTGGATGCCCAGTTTAATCTGGGATGCTGCTATTATTCAGGAAGCGGAGTAAAGCAAAATTATAAGCAGGCGGTAAAGTGGCATACAAAAGCCGCAGAACAGGGAAACGAAAAAGCGCAATACAATCTTGCTGTATGTTATCAGAATGGGCAAGGTGTGCGGCAGAATATGAACAAAGCTCTGGAATGGTACAAGAAGTCTGCGAAACAAGGATATGAAGTTGCAATTCGCGTGTTAGAACAAATTGGACTTTAATACTTTACAGTAATTTGTATTTTGATGGAAAATTTACCCTGAATTTACCAAAAAGTCGGTTTTCACCTCATTGACATTCTTGTCCATAGGCAATATAATTAAGACAGCTATTTTTACAAGAATATAGATTACTGTCTGATTTCTGTCGAAACATACTAGAAAGAACAGCGGTACTGCGCAGACTGCAAAAGAATTTATTGTGTTATCTCTATATTACAATTAGGAAGACTAAAGTGTTTTTCAGCATACATACTGTCTGATTGTGAAAGATTTGCAGTTTGTGCTGTATTGGCAAAGAGGTCAGAATTTTATTTTCCTGTAAGAAAAAAGCGAAGACAGATTTTTTAAAAGATTTTAGAAAAAAGGCTGCTGCAAAGTTAATTACAACAGTCTCTCCAAGTTTGTGTCTGCGCGGTACACACAAATTTGGTTGTAAAAAAACCGCGTAGAAATGAGGTAAACATGAACAACATTCCAAAAGTGAAAGTCGGCATCGTAGCGGTCAGCCGCGACTGTTTTCCAGAGTCTCTCTCGGTGGACAGACGCAAAGCGCTTGTGAAGGCTTACACGGACAAGTACGGTGCAGAAGATATTTATGAATGTCCAGTCTGCATTGTGGAGAGCGAAATCCATATGGTGCAGGCGCTTGAGGACATTAAGAAAGCCAGCTGTAACGCACTCTGCGTATACCTCGGCAATTTTGGTCCAGAAATTTCCGAGACGTTGCTTGCAAAACATTTTGATGGTCCAGCAATGTATATTGCAGCAGCAGAAGAAACGCAGAACAGTCTTTCGGATGGTCGCGGCGACGCTTACTGCGGTATGCTCAACGCCAGCTATAACTTGAAGCTGCGCAATGTAAAAGCGTACATACCAGAATATCCGGTAGGTACCGCTGATGAGTGCGCAGATATGATTAAAGAGTTTGTTCCGATTGCGCGTGGTATTATCGGGCTTTCTGATTTAAAGATTATCAGCTTTGGTCCAAGACCGCTCAATTTCCTTGCATGCAATGCGCCGATTAAGCAGCTTTACAATCTTGGCGTGGAGATTGAGGAGAATTCTGAGCTTGATTTGTTCGAGGCGTTCAATAAACATGCAGGTGATCCAAGAATTGCCGATAAGGTAAAAGAGATGGAAGCGGAGCTTGGTGCTGGCAATATGAAGCCAGAAGTGCTTCCAAAACTTGCACAGTATGAGCTGACGCTGCTTGACTGGATTGAAGCGCATCGCGGCTACCGCAAGTATGTTGCGATTGCAGGAAAATGCTGGCCGGCATTCCAGACCCAGTTTGGCTTTGTACCTTGCTATGTAAACAGCCGTTTAACTGGTATGGGGATTCCGGTATCCTGTGAAGTTGATATCTATGGCTGCTTAAGCGAGTTTATTGGAACCTGCGTCAGTGAGGATGCAGTTACATTGCTTGATATCAACAATTCCGTTCCGGCAGATATGTATAAAGAGTCGATTGAGGGCAAATTCCCTTACACGCACAAAGATACATTTATGGGCTTCCACTGCGGAAATACATGTTCAAGAAAACTTGCGGCATGCAGTATGAAGTACCAGAAGATTATGGCGAGAAGCCTTCCAATTGAGGTGACAAACGGAACGCTTGAGGGCGATATCGCACCTGGCGATATCACATTCTACCGCCTGCAAAGCACTGCGGACAATAAACTTCGCGGTTATATTGCACAGGGCGAAGTGCTTCCGGTAGCAACAAGGTCGTTCGGATCGATCGGTGTGTTTGCAATCTCAGAGATGGGACGTTTTTACCGTCATGTTTTGATTGAGAAGAATTATCCGCATCACGGCGCAGTTGCATTTGGACATTTTGGCAAAGCGCTTTATGAGATCTATAAGTATATTGGTGTTGAGGTTGATGAGATCGGTTATAATCAGCCAGCGGCAATGAGATATCCGACAGAGAATCCATTTGCATAATTAGGATAATCAAAATGATACGATGGCGTCAGAAAAATATTCTCGCAGTCTGCACGCCTTAGAAATTGTTAATACGCTCAAATAAATACAAAAAAATATTAAGTTGCAGCAAAAGTTCATAAAATAAAGCAAAACTCGCAGATCACATGATAGGATTTGCGGGTTTTGTACATTATTGACAGAATTTGCGAATTATGTTATGCTGACTCAAATAGTAAAAATAATATTAAATAACCAAGGAGAAGCAATAAGTCATTAAATTTATAGACAAGTATGTTTGAAAGTAATATAATAAGTTTGTAAAGAACCGAAGAATTATTGGGAACACATCAAATATCAAAAATTATAAGTCAAAAGATTCCGCCAAATTATTCGGAGCTTTTGTAAAAATACGACAGTGTTAGCACATGCTTAAAAATTAAAAACTACGCGAAAGAAAATCAAAAAATCCATAGTTTTTCTGTATTCTTTCTTTCGCTTTGGCGAACCGCTCAATCAAATTTTTCAGATACGCTCTAAGGTACAGAAGAAGGAAAAAACAAACCTGATTTTTGTGGAAAAGTATTATACTTACAATGAAAATTATTTACCGTTGAAAAAAATACAAACCGAGAATAATATAAGTCACATTATTTATATAAAGGTTTTTACAAGAAACGATAAACAGAAAATATTATCTTCGTTCGAAGGAACATTTCAGAATAAAAAACAAAATTTAGCAATTTTGGATTAGAGATTTATTTAAACATCAAAGAATTTGCAGCAGTTAAAAAAACTATAAAAAATATAAATCTAACTGCAAAAATGAAAAATTAGAGAAACCATGAAAAGAGAACAACGCTGTCTTTTAGGGAAGTACAAAGATTTAAAAAAGTGCAAAAATAAAAGGAAAGGAGAGAGCTACAAGAAACAAAGAATTCCTGGACAGAATATACAAAAATAAGTACGAGAGTTATACAAAATTTACCAAAAGACAAATAATATTTACGCTAATTCGATTAATCCATGTACTTTTGAGATTGTGAAAACCGAGATATTTTATACTACTATTGAAGATCTGAATGTGTCAGGCATAATAAAGAATAGGCATCTTTTCAAAGCAGTTGATTTCCAAAAATTTTATGAATTTGTAAAACGAAAAAATAAAAGCGATAAAAATGGAATTAAAATAACAATAATAAAAAATGGTATCCATCAAATTATGTTATCTGTGTGAATATAGAAAAACAGACTTCATGATCGGACAGAGAATATATTCGTTATAAGAATGTCGTACAAGCTTTAATTTGGTAGATGCGAAAACTTACAAAACACCATAAAAAGTATTTGTAGGTATGTGCTAATAATTTCGTGAGGAAATTATAACTGTGAAGTATATTGTATGTTTGATTCGTCGAGCTTGTAAATAGTGTGTTATTTATAATCACAAAAACTGCGATAAAATAGTAAGAAAAGTTGGTGAAAAATTTTAATATCTCGATATAGGTATATTTGTCCTTGTTTTTGGTAGCAGAAGAGGCGAATGAGACAAGAAATTAGAGAGCGTTATGGGGAATTGCTAGAACCATTGTCAAAAGATAATATGGTCGGTGAAATGACAGAAAAAGAGCTTTTGCTTGGGAGAACATTAAAGAGAATCCGAGAACACAGGCAGATTTCCCTTGAAGATTTGGCAGAAGGGATCTGTCCAGTCAGCGAGTTATCAGCAATGGAAAAAGGGACAAAAGTAAATCTGCTTCTGACCAGTGCATATTTATTGCGAATGGGAAAATCGGTAAACAAATTTGAATTTTATTCCACAAATACAGAGTATGAGCAGCAGCGAAAAAGAGACCAGATTGTACAGACATGGAAGAGCGGAGAGCTTGACAAGGCAGAAACTCTTTTGGAAGAGTACAGAAGAGATTACCGTACAAGGCTTGGAGGAGTTTGGGACAACTGGCAAAAATTATGCATTCAGCTGTGCAGAGATATTTTGCCCGAAAAACAAGAAAAGTTATGGAAGGCACTGATGGCGCGCAAACTTTATTTTATTCAGGAAGAATGGGATTATCTCTGGGAACTTGTAAAGTATTATGAGCGTTCTGGCAATGTAGAAAGAGCACGCGAAGTATACGCTCTAATGTATCAAAACTGTATGGTTGTCGGCGTATTTTTACCTCAGGATGGCAAAGGGATGGACGAAGAGCGAAAACTGGAAATTCTTCCCATGCTTTGTTTGCAGTATGGGCGGTTCGAACATAGACAAGGCAGAACAATGGAAGCGATTCAGGTAGTGAATGACGCGATCAGTCTGCTGCTTCGAAATATGAGGATGGACTATCTATATGAATTGCTGGAGGAACGCTTGTCAATACATACTTATATGTGGGAGCAGACAAAACAGGAGAATTTTTATCAGGGGCTTGTTGAAGACGCACAGTATTTGGCAGCACTGGACTTCTTAAATGAAAGAGATGCTGCAGCACGCCGAAGATTTCGGTGGCTAAAGGAGGAAATGAAATGGGAGAGTACAATATTGGACAATTTATTTACAGATCAAGAAAAGCCATGGGTTTGACACAAGAAGAAATGTGTCAGGATGAAAATGGCAATTTGTATTTTTCCGTAGAAACATTGTCGAGAATAGAACGTGGAAAACAGCGACCAAACTATAGAACAATGCGCTATATGATGAGAAGAATTGGGAAAGAAAACTGTTTTTGTGCGCCTTATTTAAAGACAGCGGATTATTATGTATTGGAATTAAATAGGGAGTTAAAAAGATTGATTACTTTGGGTGAGTATGAATCAGCTGAGAAAATACTTGCTCAGATGGAGGAACAGCTTTCGTTAAGGTACGCTACAAACCGTCAATATTTAATTCGTATACATGCGACAATTGATCAGCGACTTGGACGAATTTCTACAGAAGAGGCGTTAAAATTAATGGAAACAGCATTACAATTAACGGTTCACTCTTATGGGACAGAAAGATTTTTCTTTGAGGTGTTAGTACCAGAGGAAGTTGTAATTGTCTGTAATATTGCAGATTGTTATGGCAGGTTGGGAAATATTGAAAAGGCATTAGAATTATTAGATATTTTATTGATGGCTATGAATGATAGTACATTACAATTAAATTATCCAGATGGTTTGCCTGAATTGGTAAATAGAAACCGTATTAAATGGCTTGGAGAACAGGGAAAATATTTGGAAGCAGTAAGAGAATGTAGCAAAGCGATTCGTGAATGTATTGAAAAAGGGGTAGCAATTACTTTGCCAAGCCTGTTTTACGCAAGAGCGTACAATTTACAAATGCTGAAAGATACCGTATTAGAGTGGAAAGAATATGATCAAAAAGTCATTAATTCAGATTATGTAAAGTGTGCGCTGCTTGCGAAACTGTTTCATGATGAAAATGGTAAAGACAGGGCAATTGCTAAATTGAAAAAAGAAAAAAATTAAAAGAAATCAACAATGTCCCAGTCATCTGCCAACAAAACACTTGGCGATGCTGTGTGAACAGCGGAAAGACTAGCGGCTTCAGAGCGATCTGTGAGGCCGCTATTTTTTACGCCTGAAACGCTGCCCAAAAGCATGAAAGCTGCTGCCAATGCGATAGCAATGCTGGATTTGATAATTTTCTTGTACATAATAATGTCCTCCTTGGGTTTTAAGATGCAGTCAGCATATAATTTTTTTCGTCTAGCTTCCATAGCATTATTACAAAAATGCGATAGCACGGTAAGAAAAAACAGTATATAAGAACATTTATATAAGTATATATAAGTACTTGAAAATAAACTAAATGAATATTAAAGAAAGAAACATAAGTTAAAAAATAGAAAATTAAGGAGTTTCAGTAAATAAAGAGTACTGTTTTTGGGGAAATGACAAATGTCATTCGTATTTTCTTACAACTGTCACTGTAAATAAAAACAAAGATAAGTTAAAATCATAATATCAAAAGAAATACAACATACAAAAGCTTAGAAACAATAGTTAAAAAGAAAAATCAGAATAATTTGCTTACTTCCCTTAAATCCGGCTGTTTGCTTGTGAAGGTTTAGGTCCTGTAAGAACGATAGGAAGATTTTAAAGATTTTGCAAGCAGTCCAGTCTGACAGATACGCACTGTATAAGCAGCTTTGCTGCGAGTTTGCGTATCGGAAGACTTTGTTTGGACTGTGAAGCAAAATCAAAAAAATCGACGTGTTCTTACAAGACCAAACCTTACACAAGCCCTAGAGTGTGATTTACATACCAAATCTTACACAAGCCTTAGAGCGTGTTTCAAAATTCTATGCTGCTGAAAAACATGATCTATAAAAGAAAGGTGGTTTTATGGAACAAAACGTTATCATCAAGGTAGAAGCACTTGTAAAGCGCTATAAAGAACTTATTGCGCTGGATCATTTCAATCTTGAAGTATATGAAGGAGAGATCTTTGGGCTGCTCGGACCAAACGGTTCAGGAAAATCAACAACAATCAGCTGTATTCTGGCACTGCTTCAATACGATAAAGGAACCATTGAAGTATTCGGACAGCCGATCAAGCCGGACAGCTACGAATTAAAAAGAAAAATCGGCGTTGTGCTGCAGGATGTAGCAGTATTTGACGAACTGACAGTATACGAAAATATTGATTATTTCTGCGGGCTGTATGTGACAGACAAAAAACTGCGCAGGCAGTATGTAGAGGAAGCGATCGATTTTGTTGAATTAAAAGAATTCTCAAAATTTTATCCCAAAAAGCTTTCTGGCGGTCTTTTGCGGCGGTTAAATATTGCGTGCGGTATCGCCCATAAGCCAAAACTGATTTTTATGGATGAGCCGACCGTGGCAGTGGACCCGCAGAGCCGCAATAAAATACTCGAAGGGATAAAGCAATTAAACAGAGAAGGAGCGACAATCGTATACACTTCGCATTATATGGAAGAAGTGGAGCAGATCTGCACGCGCATCGCGATTATGGACGGCGGCAAAAATCTTGCAATCGGTACAAAAGAAGAATTGAAGGATATGATTAAAACCGGAGAAACCATACAGGTTGAAATATTGGAATTGCCGGAAGGCGGAGTAGAAAAGTTCCGCGCTCTGCCGCATGTATATCGGGCGGAGTATGCAGACAATCATTTAAAAGTTTATTATACAAAAGGGCAGCGCAACCTTGTGCGGCTGATTGACTATCTAAAACAGGAAAATATCAGCTTTGGAAAGGTTTATTCCGAACTGCCGACATTAAATGATGTGTTCTTGGAAATTACAGGAAAACAATTGCGGGATTAGGAGGTGGAGTATGTTCTGGCAATTATATCAATACCGGCTCAAACGCTTGGTCAACGATAAAGTACAGCTGTTTTGGACCGCGATGTTTCCGATTGTACTCGGCACATTTTTCTATCTGGCATTTTCAGGCATCAGCAACAGGGAAGAAACTCTAAAATCGATTGCCGCAGCAGTTGTACAGCAGGAACAAGGCGGAAAGTATACGGGGGATTCCGAAAATGCAGCTGCGTTTCAACAATTTCTTTTGGCGTTGTCCGGTGAGGATGGAGTTTTGGAACTTTCCGAAGAAAAGGATTATAAAACGGCAGCAGAGCAGCTTTTGGATGGAACTCTGGACGGAGTGATTGTACTTGGGGAGAATATTCGATTAGAGTTTTCTGAAAATGGTATCAATCAGACCATATTAAAAAATTTAGTTGACCGTTATTTACAGGGAGAACAAGCGATAACAGCAGCGGGAGAAAAAGGCTTTGACGCTGTGAAGAAAGCGGCGGAAGCAATGTTTCGCGAGGGACAAAATCAGGAAAAATCCATTAGTGAAAGCAATATGGACCCATTTGCCCAATACTTTTTTGCATTGATGGCGATGAGCTGTCTGTTCGGAGCTTCTTTTGGATTGATCAATACGCAGGAAATTCAGGCGGATCAAACAAAGGTAGCTGTGCGCAGGCTGGTATCTCCAACGCGGAAGGGAATGGCGGTTGCAACGGATTTTCTGGCGGCGTTCACCGTGCAGATGTGCGCATTTTTTCTATTAAATTTCTATCTGCAGCTTGTGCTTCACATCAATCTTGGAGAACAGCAGGGAAAAATCGTTCTTGCAGGTGCGGCGGCAAATCTTGCAGGTATTGCGCTTGGGTATTTTATCGGAGTTGCAGTAAAAGGAAAGCCGACGGTAAAACATTCGATTATGATGGGAACCGTGCTTGGTCTTAGCTTTTTAAGCGGGTTAATGCAGGCAGGAATCAAATATTTAATTGAGAAGTATTTTCCATTGATCAATCGAATCAATCCAGCCGCGCTGACTTCGGATTGTTTTTACCACTTGTCTGTCTCGGCAGATACAAAACAATATATGAGTTGTGTTATTGTGTTATTTGCAGAGGCTGCTGTATTTGGCGTGCTTTCAACTATGATTATGCGCAGAGAACGCTATAAAAGTTTATAGTGGGAAAGGGGGAAAACAATGCAGACATTTCGATTATTTATGCTGCTGGTAAAGCGAAATTTGCTGTCGGTGGTAATATATCTTGTTATATTTGTAATTATAGCAATTTTAGGAGCAGCGACAGTACAGGATACTCAGATGCAGCTGTATCAGGATGAAGCGATTGGTTTTACCGTGCAGAACCGCGATAACAGCAGGTTGGGGGAAGAAATTAAAGCGTACTTGTCAGAAAAAAATGATTATATAGAAGTATCCGATGATCTGTCAGAATTGCGGGACGCAATGTTTTATCGGGAAATCTACTATGCTCTTATTGTTCCAGAAGGATATGAAGAAGCTGTATGTTCTGGAAAAAGTATGGCTCTGGAAAATTATAAAGTGCAGGACAGCGCAATGGGATATTATTTGGATATGGCGGTGGACGGTTATCTTTCTGTACTGCGCGCTTATCTGGCAGCAGGATTTGAACCGGAAGAAGCAATGGAAAAAACGAGAGAAAGTCTTAAGACGTCCGCGGAAGTTACCGTATATAATGCACCTTTTTCCGAAAAAGCTGCCTCTTCGCAGACCAATGCATATTTTCGCTATTTGTCTTATATTATGCTCGCTGTGATACCGACGACGCTTGGCAGTATTCTGCTTATCTTTCATAAAGATAAAGTATACCAGAGAATGTTATGTTCTTCTTTAAGTTTTCGGGCAAGGAATACACAGCTTGCACTTGGAACGGTGGTATTTGGTATTGCTATATGGTTTGTATTTGAGGTAATTGCACTGATTATGTATCATAGAGCAGTTTCTGCGTATGTTTTTTTGGCTTATGGAATGAATATGTTTTGCTTTGTTGTTTTATGTGTGGCACTTAGCGTTATGCTTGCATTTCTGACAAAAACAACACAAATTATTTCTTCCCTTTCTGTAATTATCTCCCTTGGGATGAGTTTTCTTGGCGGCGTGTTTGTCCCGATGGAAATTATGGGAGGAAGTATTTTGAAAATTGTAAAATTTATGCCGACATACTGGTATGTTACAGTAAATGATGTTATATTAGATACAGCGGATTCCGTGTTTCAAAAAAATGCGGTTCTCTGGCGCGGAATGGGTGTCCAAATTTTATTTGCAGCAGTATTTTTTAGTATTGCTATGGTTGCGTCAAAACGCAGAAAATTTGTGTGATCTAAGCTTGTCGTTTTAAGAATGTATGCAAATTGCGAAATTGTGTAATTGGATCATAAAAAGGATCAATTTATATGGGAACAATCTGGGATCGGATTGCCATTTGGTTTTGTTGTCTGGCAGTGATGTGCGCCGGTGAGACAAATACCGAATGCGTGATTGGAATGCTGGTGGCAATGGTGATCAGCAGTATAACATTATATTTCGATAACAGGGCTGTGAAAACAGCCTTTGTTGTTGTGTATGCATTTTTATGCGCGATGTTTGGCGAATTTTTATGGATGATGCCGGTTGCCGTCTATGAGCTGTGTTATCAAAAAGAATGGTTATGGCTCTCGGTCTACTTGATGCCTGCTGTTCTGTACCCGAAAAAAATAGGTATACAGGCAGCATTGCTGGCAATGTCAATGATATTGGCGTATAAAACGCAAAAGTCCGAATATCAAAAAACGGAGTATCAAGCGCTTCAGGACAGGCATTCTGAATTAAAAATCCGAACAGAGCGGGGGCAGAGAGAAATGGCATTGCGCCAGGATGGAGAACTTCGTTTGGCAACGCTTACTGAGCGAAATCGGATTGCCAGAGAAATTCATGATAATGTAGGGCATCTTCTCTCGCGGTCTATTCTGCAGGCCGGCGCAATCCAGGCAGTTAATCAGCAGGATAATCTTTCGGAACCTCTTGGCGCGCTTCAAAAAACATTGAATGCAGCGATGAATCAGATTAGAGAAAGCGTGCATGATTTGAAGGACGAAGCATTTGATTTGGAAGGAATGGTGCGCGGATTGGCGGCAGAGTACTCAAATCTTATATTGCAGTTGGATTATGATATGCCAGAGAACGTGCCGCGCAATTTAAAATACTGTTTTGCAGCGATTATCCGCGAGGCGTTGACCAATACAATAAAGCATAGCAATGCGACAAAAGTAACCATTGTGCTGCGGGAACACCCTGCGCTGTACCAACTGCTGATTCAGGATAATGGAAACACAAAAAAGCATAATGTAACTGCAAATAAGGACAATATTGTTGGAAGAAAAAATAATATTCAGGGTTCAAACAGATATAGCAGTATTATTACAAGTGAAAATAGTATAGAAAATAATGAAAATAATATAAATTATACAGAAATAAAAAATAATACAGATAAAAATAAGGAGATTGGAACCAGCATGGATCTTTCCGACGGACATGGGATGGGGCTTGAGGGAATGCGGGAGAGAGTGGAGAGTTTTCATGGCAGGATTGTGATCGAGCAAAACAATGGGTTTCGGATTTTTATAACGATTCCCAATACGGTTTCTTAAGTATAAATAACAGCAGTTTATAAGTTTTTTTATAAAAACTTTTATGCGCAGCTTTCAAAAAATACAAAAAAGCACAGATTTTTATATTTAGTCTGTCTGCTTTAGAGGTATCATATCATTTTTGGATGTTTTAATATTGTCCGTTTATCACAGAAACTTTAGATTTTACTTTAATTTATAATTAGGAGGAATTACTGTGCGCGTGTTGATTGTGGACGACGATGATCTTGTTGTTTTATCTCTAAAAACAATATTGGAAGCTGAAAAAGTTGAGGTGGTCGGCACAGGTACAAATGGAACTGAGGCGATACAGAAATACCGCGAGCTTAAGCCGGATGTTCTTTTGATGGATATTCGAATGCAGGGTATGGATGGGCTGAAAGCGGCGGAATGTATTTTAGAGGAATTTTCAAATGCTTCGATTTTGTTTTTAACCACCTTTTCCGACGACGAATATATTGTGCAGGCGCTTTGCCTTGGCGCGAAAGGTTATATTTTAAAGCAGGATTATGAAAATCTGCTTGCGGCGCTGCGCGCAGTCTGTTCAGGACAGAGTGTATTTGGGCGGGAGATTGTGTCAAAAATGCCCGCGCTGCTGCAAAAAAATAAAAAGACCGAGCATGAGGAGAGCGAAAGAAAAGAGACCGAGAACGCGCAGACTGCAAAATCAGAAGAAAAAGAATTTGAGATGTTTGCAGGTTTTGGCTTGACACAAAAAGATTTGCTTGTAATGAAGCAGGTTGCAGCGGGAAAAAATAACAGAGAAATCGCGGAGACACTTTATCTGGGAGAGGGAACGGTACGCAATTATATCAGTGAAATTTTGGAAAAGCTGCAGCTGCGTGACCGCACGCAGCTTGCTATTTTTTATTTGACCGGGGAACGGCGGGGAATAGAAACAGTGAAGATTTCGTGAAATGTTTTTATGCCTGTCCTTCCCGGAACGCCATTGGCGTGATTCCGGTTTTCTTTTTAAAGATCGCAATAAAATGGCTGGCACTGTTAAAACCGACCTGTCTGGCAACTTCCTGAATTTCTATTTTAGGGTTGGACAATAAATATTTTTTCGCTTCGTTGACACGGTGGCGCATTAAATATTCGTAGGTGGAACAGCCCACAAAACGAGTAAAAAGGCGCGATAAGTACTGAGGCGTGATATAGACGGAAGCACAGAGTTCCTGCACGGTTAAGTCTGCGTCAAAATCCGTCTCAATCCGCCGGATTACGGGTTTTACATATTTTTTGTAGGCAGATTCATCCGCCGTATTGCCGCTGTAGATTCCATCCATAAAGTACATTAAAAATTGGTAGCAGTCTGTGGAAAGCATTTTTGCATCAATCGGAGGAGCAGAAAATTTTTCAGCAACTGCAGTAAGCAATTTTGCAATTTCCTGACCAATATTTTTTTCTATAAAAATAACATCGCGGTTTCCGACAAGTTTTGCAATAAAATCTTCCATCAGCCCGGTGACGGTGGCGAAGGAAGTAAACCATTCCCTGCTTTTCCGGCGGTAACAATGACGGACGCCCGGCGCGATAAAAACGCCCTGACCTTCACTTAACAAATAATTTTTTCCCTGAATTTCAATTTCTCCAGTTCCATGCTCCGATTGAAGATAATGGTAGATTGGATAGCCGTCCCTGCGCCGGATTTCTTCTTGGTCCCAGTGGTTTCCAACAGAATCAAAAGTAAACGGCTCGCGCAGCGGTGTAGTTCTAAAATAAATTGGCATAAATTTAAATCCCCACATTCTGTTATACCTATTTTTATTTTAAAAAACTGTTTCGAAATGTGATATTATATAGTTTAACATATTGTACCTTTTATTGTCCAGTTATATTATAATAAAATCATAAAAGATATTTTTATAAGACTTTTCCAATCGTTTACTTACAAGTTTGTGTCGGCGCTGCATTCGCAAACTTGAAATAAACAAAAAGCAGCGCAGAAAAGAGGAAATCTATGGAACCAACGTTTCAGCGTATTTTGTACGGCGGGGATTACAACCCAAACCAGTGGTCACGCGAGATCTGGACGGAAGATATGAGAATGTTTCAGGATGCCCGAATCAACAGTGCTACAATCAATGTGTTTTCCTGGGCGAAGATTCAGCCGTCGGAAGAAACTTATGATTTTTCCGAATTGGATGATATTGTTGATATGTTAAGCCGCGAGAATTATGATATTGTACTTGCAACTTCGACAGCGGCGCTTCCAGCATGGATGGTAAAGCGTTACCCGGAAGTAGCGCGGACAGATTACGAGGGAGTGCGCCATAAATTTGGCGGACGTCACAATGCATGTCCGAATTCACCAGTATTTCAGAAATTTGCAAGAAACCTTGCAGGAAAGCTTGCCGAGCGGTACGGCAGCAACAAGCATGTCGCCTGCTGGCATATCAGCAACGAGTACGGCGGCGAGTGCTACTGCGAACATTGTACCAGTGCGTTCCGCGTATGGCTGCGCAAGAAGTATAAAACCATTGAGGCGTTAAATAAAGCGTGGAATATGGAGTTCTGGGGCCATCTTGTCTATGACTGGGATGAGATTGTACTGCCGAATGCTTTGTCGGATGGAATCGGCTACAATAAAACGGCGTTTGCCGGGCTTTCCATTGATTACTGCCGTTTTAACTCCGATAGTCTGCTTGCTAATTTTACAATGGAACGCGACGCAATCCGCGAGTTTGATAAAGATACTCCGATTACAACAAATTTAATGGGTACATATAAGGCACTGGATTATTTTAAATGGGCGAAAGAGATGGATATTGTATCATGGGACAATTACCCAAGCTACAATACGCCTTGGAGTTCTACCGCGATGCGCCATGACTTGATGCGCGGGTTAAAGGGCGCGCCGTTTATGCTGATGGAGCAGACGCCAAGCCAGCAGAACTGGCAGAGGTATAATTCCTTAAAAAGACCGGGGCAGATGCGCGCTCAAAGTTACCAGACTGTAGCGCACGGCGCGGATACAATACAGTTTTTCCAGCTGCGCAGAAGCGTTGGCGGCTGTGAGAAATTCCACGGCGCGGTGATCGCTCATGCAGGGATTGAAGATACCAGGGTATTTCGCGAAGTAAAGCAGCTTGGGCAGGAGCTGGAAAAACTGGGGACAATGACGCTTGGTTCCGAGAACAAAGCGGAAGTTGGTATTGTTTTTGACTGGGACAATTACTGGGCGCTGGAATATACAAGCGGACCGAGCGAGGACATTACTTATGTAAATACCATTCATCAGTATTATAAATATTTTTATGAAAAAAATATCGCGGTTGACATGGTTCCGGTGGACGCTGATTTCTCGAACTATAAGGTGATTGTCGCGCCGGTGCTTTATATGGTAAAGCAGGGAATGAAAGAAGCTCTGGAAAAGTATGTTGCAGACGGCGGTGTTCTGGTTACCACTTATATGAGCGGTATTGTGGATGAGTCCGACAATGTGCATTTGGGCGGATATCCGGGACCGTTGAGAAAGCTTGCCGGAGTCTGGGTTGAGGAGATTGATGCGCTTGCTCCAGAACAGAAAAACAAGGCGGTATTTGCCGACGGCACAAAAACAGAATGCGGGCTTGTGTGCGATTTAATGCATTTGGAAGGTGCGGAATGCATTGCAAAGTACGGCGCTGATTTTTATGCGGGAATGCCTGCGGTGACCAAAAATACATTTGGAAACGGCGCGGTATATTATATTGGGACAAGGCTTGATACAGAAGGGCTGAATAAAATAATGAATTCTATTGTGGAGAAAGCTTTGGTTGCGCCTGTGATCGACGAGCCGACAGAGCTGGAAGTTGTTGTAAGAACTTCCAAAGACGCAGAATTCTATTTTATTATGAATTTTAAGGATGGAGAATATCCAGTGCCAGCCTGCTTTACAGGAGAGACTGATGTGCTGTCTGAAAAGAAGATTGAGAGCGGGGAAACCATGAAAAAGTATGAGGTACGAATTGTACGGCGCGCGATATCCAAATAAATAAAAAACAGCAGACAATAAAAATCGTCCGAAATAACATGTGCATCGTTGCGGGCGGTTTTTAAAGGTTTGCTGTGCTAAGTTCGGAAAATATTCTGGAAAGAACAAAGTTCACAATTGTTTAGGGTTATTGAGAAGGGGAAGAAAACGGTGAGAAAACAATTTCAAAAGTTCTTATTTTCTGCTGCTGTTTCCGTGTTTGCGCTTACCGCAGGCGCGTGCGGCGACGAAAAAGCAGATCCAACCGTACAACCGACAGAATCCGTGAAGCCAACAAAGGTTATAACACCAACGCAGGCAGTTCCAACGGATTTCGAACCAACGAAAGAGGCGGAACCGACAAAAGAAGAACCAACCAAAGAACCAGAACCAACCAAGGGGGAAGCGTCAGCCGCGGATGTAAAATATACAAAGCTTGAGATTACCGAGAGTATGATCACAAGCTCCGAGCCTTGGAACAATGGACCAGATGTGGCGGCGAATGCGTTTGACGGCGACACTTCCACATTCTTTGACGGGGTTGAAGAGGGGTGGATTCGGGTCGATTTGGGGAAGGAATATTTGATTGGAAAGATTGGCTATGCGCCGAGAAGCGGCTATGAAGCGCGTTTAAACGGCACGTTTTACGGCAGCTTGGACGGAAGAACATGGTATGAAATTTATAAAATACCATCCGCGCCGTCCTCGATGAAAGAAACCGATTATACAGAATTTGCAACCGTGAGCAGTTTTCGTTTTGTCAAGTATGAGAATATAGCGGACTGCGCCAATATTTCTGAAATAGTGCTGTATTCGGCGGAAGGTATTCCTGAAGAATTGGTGGAAGAGATCGGGCGCGAAACTTATGCGGACGGCACTTATGAAATGCTTGACCAGGTTCCGCAGGATCTCGGCATGGTGCAGGCGGGAGTTGATACGGCAGCTATGGATGAAGTTTCGGCGGCAGCGTGCGACAATAATCCATCAACAATAGCAAACGCCGGGACTGGCGAGATTGTTGTGGTGCTGGATAAAGCCTATACACTTGGAGCGATCGCCTATATGGGCGGAGAGAACGAAGAGATCTCTCCGGCAGACCTAAAAGGCGGGGAGTTCTACGGAAGTGAAGATGGGAAAACATGGGTGCAGCTTTATAAAATCAATACGCCGCCAGACAAGGTATGTTCTACTTTTGTTTATTATGGCGAGCTGGCAACCACCGGCTCTTACCGGTTTATCAAATATCAAAACCCAAATGGCAGAACTGCTGTTTCGGAGATAAGGGTGTATGCGATGGAAAATCCAGTATCAGTATCTTTAACTGCGCTTCCGTTTGCGACAAATGCAAAGGGAAATGTGGATAATATCGCCCTGTATTGGGGCAGCTCGTTGAGCGCGGATGAATACGAGATTTACCGCGCCGGAACCGACGGCAATTTCCAGCTTGTCTATACTGGAAAGGGAACTTCATGGCAGGATTATAGTCTGCCGCTCGGCGAATATACATATAAGATGAAAATGCGCTATGGCAGCACAGTGCTGGAAAGCGGTGAGACAAAGGCAGAAAGCCATGCAATGCCGGATGTAGAATTTAAAGTGATCGATAACCAAAATGCGGCAGGCGGACTGTCCACGCGCGCAGGTTTTTATTCAAATGGCTTGTATTACAGCTACAATCTTTCCGTAAGCAACGGCCGCGCAAAAGTGACAGAGCAGACTTCAAAGGACGGCTACCATTTTTCCGGTTCTGCGCGTACTGTTCTGGATGACAGCGCGCATGAGCTGTTAAAGAGCTGTAAAATTGAGAGCACAAAGATGGTTTATGTTGAGTCGCTGAATAAGGTTGTGCTTGTCGCTCACTGGGAGAAACCGGACGGTTATGCGGATGGAAAGTTATTGCTTGCAACCTGTACGCCGGGGGAGGAATTTACGCTGCATGGAATCTGGAATCCAGAAGGGATTGAAGTGCGCGATATGTCAATCTTTGTGGATGACGACGATACAGGGTATTTGCTGGCTGCGGCAAATGAGCCGGGACAGGGCGCAAATGCGACCATTTATGTTTTCCGTTTTACCGATGATTTTACTGGTATTGACAGTATTGCAGTAAAGCTTTTTGAAAATCAGTATCGGGAAATGCCGAATGTAGTGAAGCTGGACGGCTGGTATTATCTGTTTGTATCGCAGACGGCCGGCTGGTATCCAAGTTCCGGCGCTTATGCTTCTTCCCGCAGTATGACCGAAGGATGGAGCGAGCTGCGCGAGATTGGAAATACATCGACATTTTCCTCGCAGTCCAGTTGGATTGCAGTACTTGGCGAGGGCGGCAAACACAGTTATCTGATGCACGCTTACCGCTGGATTGCCGGGGAGGGGACCAGCACGACAATGCTTGCTCCAATTACGTTCTCGGACGGTATTGCGTACTATGATTATTTCCCAAAGATCCTTTATAATGCAGAAACCGGTGATATGGTTCCGCTTGCAAGCGGAAAGCTGCTGTCTCAAGGATGCCCAGTCACCTCAACGCTCGGCTCTGCGCCTGGCAGCGAGCCGTCCAATATTACGGATGGCAATTATTTCAGTGCATACACGGCGGATTCTGCTTCGTGGCCAGTAAGTCTGACCATTGATCTTGGAAGAGAATGCGAGCTTACCAATATTCAGATTTCATGGTATATCTGCAAAGGTTCCGAAGGCTATTATATGTATGATGTATATGGAAGCGCGGATGGGGAAACATGGGAAGTGCTCTGTGAGAACTCCGATGAGAAAAAGACGACCGTCTCCAAAACTTACGGCTTTAATTCCAATCGCCTTTCTGGGAAAGCGAGATATGTAAAACTTACCGTCAACGGTGCAAGACTTCAAAATAACCCGGATTACAACTGGTACACACCGACAATCTACGAAGTTAAAGTGTTTGGAAAAGAAGAACAGTAAGAAAAATCACCCGTCAAACCAAGATATCTTTTATGTTATTGATGTATACGGGACAGATTGAAATTCTTAAGCGAAATTATTAATTTGATAAGTTTAGCCAAAAAGACTGGAATAAGCTGCCAAAAACAGCTATTCCAGTCTTTTGTGATCTACCAAGTGAGAAGCAGTTGATCGTCTACGTTTTTATTTTTTCTTTTACAGCCCTTTTTTTCTGCAGCGTTTCTTTCTTGAACGCTTCGAAGGCTGTCGGCATTCCTCCCAGCCAGTCAGCACGATATGGATGCCAAATAAAATTATATTGATATTTTTTCCAGAAGCCTTAGGATGTCTTTTAAGCTTGCCTTACTTTGTCCATTGTTGTATAATAACAAAGACAAGATACCGTTGAACCGTTTTTTTAGAATATAATGAGCTACGTCTTTTTCATAAGGCAAGTATGGTAAAAAGCAAAATATTTTTGGAAAAAAGATGCGGAAAATAATAAGAAACAAAAAAGATTTAAAATTGATAAAACAGGAAAAGATGTTGCAGATTATCAGAAAACTGTTTTGATAAAGGCCTGGAAACCAGTATGAAGATGAAAATTGCGGTTTGTGATGATGATCGTTTGCAGAGGCATTATCTGAGAGAAATTGTTTTGGCATGGGCAAAGAGAAACTGTCATTTGGTTGAATTAAAACAATATGCCAATGCACAAGCATTTCTTTTTGATTTTGCGGAAGAAAAAGATTTCGATATTTTGCTGCTTGATGTAGAGATGCAGGAAATAAACGGCGTTGCGCTTGCAAAGAAAGTCCGGCGTGAAAATCAGGTGGTGCAGATTATTTTTGTCACTGGATTTTATGAGTATTTTGGAGATGGCTTTGATGTGTCGGCACTGCATTATCTAATTAAGCCGATTGATGCTGCAAAACTTGAGCCGGTGCTTGACCGTGCTGTAAATGGTATGACTTTAAGAAAACGGTCTGTACTGGTTGTCACACAGGAAGGCAGTGTTAAAATTCCACTTGCCGATATTTTGTATATTGAGGCTGAGCGCGTGTATATCGTAGTTCACACAATGCAGGGAAATTACCGGACGCGGATTACGCTTTTAAAATTTTGCGCGGAACTTGACGATACTTTTTTTAAAATACACCGATCGTTTGTAGTAGGATTAATGCATATTAAAATAATTACAAAAACCAGCGTAACTTTGATAAACGGTGATCTTCTTCCAATCAGCCGCGGGATGTACGATAAAGTACATGCTGCATTGATAAAATATTTATAGCGAATTCTTGATATGTTAGATGATGATTTGACGAATGTGGAAACGGTGGTAAAAACCGGAAACCGCATGGCAGATGCAGTGTTAAACAGCAAACTGTCGCTTGCTGCTGAGCGGGAAATCAAAGTAAAAGCAAAGGCGGAAATTCCAGTGAAACTGTCGATCTCCGAACTTGATTTATGTATTATTATCGGCAATCTTTTGGATAATGCAATGGAGGCTTGTATGGAATTGCCATCCGATGAGCGGCTGATTCGAATTTATATGGAAATCAAAGGAAATTATCTGTATTTTGCGCTTACAAATACCGCCAAAGGAAAGAAAAAATATAATTTTCGCACATCAAAAGGCGAAGGTCATGGACTGGGACTTGTGCGCGTGGACGCGGTTGTTAAAAAATATAACGGCTATGTGACAAGGGCATCCGAGGACGGAGCATTTTCTACAGAGATTTTGCTGCCGCGTCAAAATAAATAAGTGTTTTATTTCTCTCCCTTTTCGGAGTTATGTACCAATGGAAAACGAGCTTAATATATATTGCATTTTATGATCAAATATATAAACAGGAGATGTTAAGAGTATGAAAGATTTTATTTTTATTACAGGAGCAAGCGGCATAGGTAAGTCCACTTTAGCTAACGGACTGCTTGAACATTATAAAACAACATGTATAGAACAGCA
>CAMUAR010000042.1 GCA_947086895.1 uncultured Lachnospiraceae bacterium
TGTAAATCTTTGAATAATTCGGAAATTGATGGCTATACTATGAATGTCCACCAAACATACGGAAAAAACAAAGCCGTTTTGGTGGAGGCCGGATTGGAATTCCCCCTCCAAGACGGCTAACCACAAAAGAGAAGTAAAATACTTATCCTCCCCTTTTTGGAACTGCTGCCGAATGGCAGCAGTTCTTTTATCTTGGTTTCCATTATAATATAAGCGGCTTTTTTGTCAAGCTTTCGAATTGTTTGAAATTCTTACAATTTGCTGATTTGTCAAATTGCTGCTTATAATATCTTTATTTTTTATTCACTATTTTTTTTGCTTTCTTTGTTCTTTCTTAGCTTTATTGAGTTTATAAAGTGTTGTTTCGCCCTCTTTTTTTCTCGTCATATACGAAAACAGCCTTATCATGATAAACAGAAAAGCCGGTACAAACACCGTGCATACAAGGCAGCCTAAAAACATGGTATTGGCGTACTGTTTTGCCAATAATGCAGTGATAAATGTCGCCGCATACATTCCCACAAGCAGCACAATACAGACAAGTGCGATCACTCGAATCCATTTTGGTCTCTTCATAAAATTTAATAAGCACGCAAACCTACTATAATTTAATATAGAACGTGTGCGATCCTCCTTTCCTGACAAACAATCTATAATAAATTTACTGTTTGACGACCAAGACATCACTGTTCTTTTATATCATCTTGATTTTTTTTGTTTTTATGTTATGCTAATATCAAATTCCATGCAAAGAAAGGAAATATAATCATGATACCACAAGATCCTGTTATGCTGTTAAGCTATGTAAATATGAAACTTAGAGATTCCTATTCCTCGCTGGATGCGTTGTGCGACGATCTGGATCTTGACAAACAGGAACTTTGCAGAAAACTTTCTGCGATTGATTATATATACAGCGCCATGCAAAACCAATTTCAGCCAAAAAATATATAAAAATTTTTGTTGAATTATTATCAGTATACTGTCCTTGGTTTTCTATAATGAAGAACGATTATTCTTGCCGCGGATACAACAAGCATTCCGACAAGCGCTCCTGATGTGTCAATCATCACATCTGTTATCTGCCCGCTTCTGCCCGGCACAAAAAGCTGATGAAATTCATCGGTCGCAGCATACAGTGCTGAAATTGCTACCGCGATCGCGCACCGGCGGCGATATGATATGGAAAAAGAACTTAACCAGTACAAAAGCAGCGCACAAAGAACGGCGTACTCTGTAAAATGTGCTCCTTTGCGCACGATGGTTGAAAGTATTTCATACACTTGATCTCTATTGTCCTTGATCTTTCCAAAACAGCTTTCCCCAACCGCTACCACCACATCGACCACTTTATTGCTGCTTCCCTGTGACTGTACTGCGGTGCGCGAGGAAAACCAATAAATCACCACCATAAACAGGATCGCTGGAACTGCAGACCATACCTTTTTATATTTTGCCAAAATAATTTTCCAATTTTTCACAGTCACAATTTTCCAAATACCTCCTTCAATATTTATAAAATCGAATGTTTCTAAATTTCCTTTTACTGGGTAAAGACAGCCGACTCCCTTTCTGAAATTGACAAAGCTTCTGCATTATGGTACTATAAGGTTGCTGGAAACAGCAGGGAAATCACGCAGCATAGCAATATCGGAGAAACAGCAAAGAACTGTTTTTGCCCTGAATTTGTTATGATAGTCTATAGTATCGAAAAGTTTGGTTTTTGTCAAGAAAGAAAGGGCAAGCCCAAATTTTGGATACCGGCTATTATTTTGTATTTTGAGGGGGAATCTATATGGACGACGAAGGTTACCGCGCGGTCTACCGCGGAGGCAGCGGGGTGATTACCGAAAAAAAATCGCGTTTTATCGCAACCATCGCGCCTGTGGAAACAGAAGAAAGCGCGCTGGACTTTATTGAACAGACAAAAAAGAAATACTGGGATGCAAAGCATCATTGTTTCGCTTATATTATCGGGCGCGACGGGGGGCTTGCCCGCTACAGCGACGACGGGGAACCAACTGGAACCGCCGGCAAACCGATGCTTGAAATCCTGCTTTCTGAGAAAGTCCGCAACATTATTGTTGTTGTAACCCGCTATTTCGGCGGTGTTTTGCTTGGCACAGGAGGGCTTGTCCGAGCATATCAGGCGGCTGTAAAAACGGGGCTTTCCAAATGTACGATCATTGAAAAACAATTTGGCCGCAGTCTTTTTGTACAGACGGATTACAATGGTCTTGGAAAACTGCAGTATATCGCCGCCCAGGAGGAAATTCCTATTGTTTCCTCTGAATATACGGATTCCGTTACGGTTACACTTTTCGTAACCCCTGCAAAAGAAGAACATATCACTAGACGTTTTCTCGATGCAACCGCTGGGAAAGCAGTTGTCACCCCCGGAAAAGAAAGCTGGTTTACTATGCTGAACGGCGAGCTTTTGCTGTTTGAGCATTGAGTTTTAAGTTTTACCGAAAAGAGGTATCTGCATGGATTTTAGCAAAAAGGGCATTATCAAAAAACAGCACCAAATCAAATCTTGGTCCCGGCGCTTTGTCTCCAAAACAAGAGTTTTAATGTTTCGGCTTGCGCTGGTCGCTATCATCGCAGTTGGCGTCTTCGGCTGCTTTGCCGCTTACGGAGCTGCAAAAGGCATGATCGACGACGCTCCGTCGCTGTCTCATATCAATATTGACCCAGAAAAATTTACAACCCATATTTATTACAGTGACGGCACAGTGTCTGGAACCGTGGTCGGTGCGGAATCCAGCCGTATTTTAGCCACCTCCGAGCAAATCCCAAAAGTGCTGAAAGACTGTTTTGTCGCACTTGAGGACGAACGTTTTTACGAACATTACGGCATTGATGTGCGCGGTATTATCCGCGCTGTGGCGTCCGGTATTAAGACGGGTATTCAAACCGGAGATTTTCTTGGGTTCGGAGGCAGTACAATCACCCAGCAGCTTTTAAAAAACCGCGTGTTTGGAAGCGGTAACGAATCAAATCCAATTGATAAAATTACTCGAAAAATGCAGGAACAGTATCTTGCGATTCAGCTGGAAAATATCTATTCAAAGGATGAAATTCTCGTCGCTTACTTAAACAATATAAACCTTGGCAACCGTTCTTTCGGCGTACAGATGGCAGCCAACAACTATTTTGGCAAGGATGTCTCCAATTTAACTTTATCGGAATCCGCCGTTCTCGCAGCGATCGCGCTCTCACCGGTTCGCCATAACCCGATTGTTTTCCCGGAACGCAATGCAGAACGCCGTCAAACGTGCCTTGACAATATGCTCGACTTAGGTCTGTGTTCTCAGGCGGAATATGACGAGGCAGTCAACGATGAAGTTTATGCGCGCATTCGAAATTACGCGATCGCAAACAGCGAGGAAGTCTACTATTCCTATTTTAATGATGAAGTTATCCGTCAGGTGGTGGAAGACCTTGTTGATATCGCAGGATTTACCGCAGACCAGGCGCAGGATTTGGTTTACAGCGGCGGTCTTAATATTTTTACAACGCAGGACAGAGAAATTCAAGCCATCGTTGATTCCGTTTACTGTGACGAAGAAAATTTCCCTGCACTTGGCAATGCCACAGGTTCTTTCTATGAATTAACACAGGATTATGCGGTTTCTATCCTCCATGAAGATGAAACGCTGGATCATTATTCCTTTGGTCATGTACTAAATTATTATACGGATTATGATGATTCCGACCTGATTTTTTATCATGAGAATTACCGGAGCAAACACAAAGGCATCAGCCGTTATACTACCGACCCGGACAAGCTGAATGAACTGATTGATAAATTTATTGATTCTGTGATGCAGGACGGTGATACCATCGTCGCGGAAAAAGCTCGCATCTATACATTGCAGCCTCAATCGTCCTTTGTCGTGCTTGACCATCGCACTGGTCATGTTGTTGCAATCTATGGCGGACGCGGTGAAAAAACCGGAAGCTTAACCTTAAACCGTGCAACCTCCACGGTGCGCCAGGTTGGTTCTACATTTAAAGTGCTTGCTTCCTTCCTCCCGGCGCTTGACACTGCTGGTATGACGCTTGCGACGGTTGCGGACGACGCTTACTATACGTATCCTGGCACAAACACAAAGGTAAAGAACTGGAACGGTGAAGTATATGAAGGACTCACTTCCATCCGCCGTGCAATCTACCACTCGATGAATATTATCGCCTGCCGTATTATAGAGCTTGTCACGCCGCAGGTATCTTTTGACTACCTGAAAAAACTTGGTTTTACAACAATTGTCGAATCAAGAACGGACGCGAACGGCAAGGTATACAGCGATATCAATATCCCGCTTGCTCTCGGCGGTCTGACGGACGGCGTCACAAATCTTGAACTGACCGCCGCTTACGCGACCATTGCAAACAGCGGTATATACAATACTCCTGTCTTTTACACAAAGGTGGTAGACCGGAACGGAAAAGTTCTTTTATCCAACGATTCCACCGCGACACAGGTAATCAAAACATCAACAGCATACCTTTTAACAAGCGCAATGCAGGATACAACAACGATTGGTACAGGTTCCAATCTCGCTTTTAAGTCCGCCGAGGTAAACAGCTATATCACCGAGTACGCCCGCCGGAAATATCATCTTTCCGCCTCGGACGACGGCTCCGGCAATGAAGAGTATCAGGCTTACGTCAAGGAAATGCGCTCGAAGCTCTCTGGTATGCCAATCGCTGGAAAAACTGGTTCCGCGCATACAACAGACTTTTGGTTTGCTGGTTACTCGCCTTATTATACCGCGGCGATCTGGACTGGCTACGACAACAATATGCCGCAGGTCAACAAAAATTATCATCAGCATATGTGGCGCAAGATTATGGAGCAGATCCATGTTGTGAAAGAAAAAGAAGCAGTCAGCTTTGCAATGCCGGATTCTATTGTAACTTCCAGAGTCTGCACCAAATGCGGAAACTTGGCTGTATCCGGTCTGTGCGACCAGGCGGAAACCGTCCGCACAGAATACTTTGCCAAGGGTACTGCTCCAACGGTAAAATGTACTTGTCATGTCAAGGCGTCCGTCTGTACAGTGTCCGGGCAGATGGCAAGCGTTTACTGTCCGGCAGAGTCCGTCGTGGAAAAAGTTTATCTGATTAAAACAGAGACTTCCCCGACCTACGACACTCCAAACATCCTTCCAACAGGCGATGACGCTGTGGTCTGCACCGTTCATACAGAGGAAAGTATGATAACACCGGAGCCGGATATTACGGACGACCCAGATCATCCAGACGCTTCGCCGGACGATCCAACGGATCCTGATATTTCTGTTCCAGAGCATCCAGACGAACCAGATCTTCCCGATGAACCGGAGACAGAAGATCCATCTCCTACAATCCCGGTCGAGGATGATGAAGATTTGGATGAAGATATGGAATAACAAAAATCCTGCTTTTCAGGATTGGCAGACTGCTTTTGCAGTATAAAAAACAAAAAGGGGTGTCGCAAAATCATCAAATTCGATGATTGAGTGATACCCCTCTATGCATAGAAAAATCTAGGAGGAATCCTTTCGGATTTTTGGCGTACTTTAATAATGCCTCTGTTTCTTTGGCTTTTTCAGCAGTTTCTTTTGCTGGAAAAAGATAACTTCTGGTACGCTCTTTTGGATTTTTCCATGTAGCTTATTGAGATTATATCCCATGTTTTCACGTTTGAAACTTCGCTTTTTCCATTTTTCATAAGTCTGTGGCTTTATGTATAAATACTTTTTCATAACAGAATGTTCCATGCGTTGTCTTATAACATATCCCTCCAATTCAATCTATCACTTCGATTCTTGGTATATTTCTCCCAAAAATCAATCGAAATTGTATTCCTATGAAAAGTTTGCAAAATAAAGGAAGCTGTTCAGAAGCTTTTGCCCCTGATGATCTCCGTTATCCGTAAATTCTTCTTATCCTGCAAATACCATAGCAAGTGTTCCGATACACATTAACAAAAGACCTATAACTGCCTTTTTCGATATTTTCTCCTTCAAGATCATCACTGAAAATAACACAGTTATCAGGATGCTCATTTTGTCAATTGGTACTACTACGCTGAGAACACCGTTTTGCACTGCATAATAATAGCAAAGCCATGATGCTCCGGTCGCTGCTCCAGAAAGCCCGATAAAAATAAGTTCCTTTTTGTCAATCTCTTTTATCTGTTTATGTTCACCCTTGACATATACAATTCCCCATGCAAATACCAACACCACAACCGTTCGGATAGCTGTTCCAAGATTGGATTCCACACCGGATATTCCAATCTTAGCAAGTACCGATGTTAAAGCCGCAAAGACAGCTGATAACATTGCATATAATAGCCATGCACGTCCTGCCTTTGCTTCTGCACCATGCTTTTTCTCTATCATCAGATATGTACCAGCACCAATCGTTATTATACCGATAAGTTTCACAACAAGATGATTCATTTCCCCAAAGACAAAAATCGCAAACAACACAGATAATATTGTACTTGATTTGTCAAGCGGTGCCACCTTATTCACATCTCCAATGGATAGAGCTTTAAAATAACAAATCCATGATGCTCCGGTCGCTGCTCCGGATAATATCAAATACAGCCATGATTTTCCTCCAATATTGCTAATCTCTTCATATGAACCTACAAGTATGACCATAATTATTGATGATAACAAAACAACTACCGTTCTAAGTGCTGTTGCTAAGTCCGAATTTGTTTTCCTTATTCCGCACTTTGCAAAAATAGTAGTAAGCCCTGCAAACAAAGCTGAACCCACTGCAGCAATAAGCCACATTGAAACACCTCCATAAAAGCAGGTGAGACCTGATAATCCCACCTGCCAACAACCTATTCCCTTATTTATTTAACAAAGCTTCTTCAAGGTCAGAAAGCATTGCATCAAGTGCCTGAATACCACCGGTAGAAGTGTACCAAACATTAGCATGCTTGATGAAGTATACAATCTTGCCGTTCTTATAACAGTCAAGCTGCTTAATAAGGTCATTTTCAATTACTTCTTTTGCACCAAGAACACCCTCATCTGCTGCTCCTGTAGCTGTACTTCTGTCAAGTATAAATATATACTCTGGATTTAGGTTGATAATCGTTTCCCAAGAAGCATCCTCGCCGTGTGTTGCTTTATCAACCTCCCCTACTGTTTCACCAAGGTTCCTTCCACCAAGTTCCTTTGCCATAATGTTAAGCTGGCTTTCTGTGTCCATAAGACTCATTGCATTGTTATTATAAATTGCAAGTAGAATGTCCTTATCTTTGAGCACTGCGCCAAGTGCATCAATTCTGGTCTGATATCCTGTTATTTTTGCATCAATTTCTGCCTCTTTCCCAAAGATAGAAGCAATTACCTTTGCGTTATCTGTAGTGCTCTGCACAATACCCTTTTCATAATCCACACCTAAGAATACTACTGGTGCAATGGCGCTTAAATTTGCATAAGACTTGCTAAGACGACCGCCGATGAAAATGATGTCCGGCTCACACGCTGCTACCTGCTCAAGGTCTGCTGTTTTTACAGAGCCAAGATTTGCAATCTTACCGTTCGAATCGTCGGGGTTATAATCTGTTAAGTACTCGATAGTAACCTTAGCACTTCCCACTACTCTGTCTCCAAGACCAAGTGAATCAATGATATCCAAAGAAGGCATATCAATTACTGCGATTCTCTGAGGGTCATAAGGTACTTCAAGATCTACATATTCCTTGTCACCATTCATAGATTTGATGGTAATCGTGGTTGGTTTCTCTCCATCCTCTTTTCCAGTACTGTTGCTGCCACAGGCTACCAGCCCAAGCATCATCATAGCTGTCATAATAAGTACAATAAATTTTTTCATAGGTTTTATTCTCCTCTCCATGTTTTATTTTAGTTTTTAACCTATCAAATTTAGTAGTAGACGGATAACGGCTTGTCATGAATTCGGATGATTTCAAAATCCACGTTGTAAATATCATGCAAACATTCCTTGTTGATTACCTCATCTACGGTTCCGAATCTTGCGATTTTACCGTCCACAAAAGCGCAGATATAATCGGAATAAAATGCCGCATAATTAATTTCATGAAGAACCAATATTACTGTCTTGCCCAGTTCATCACAAAGTTTTCTTGCGATACGCATCAGATTGGAAGCATGATAAATATCCAGATTGTTTGTCGGCTCATCAAGCAAGACATATTCTGTATCCTGCGCTATAACCATGGCAATATAAGCTCTCTGCCTCTGACCACCGGACAATTCATCAATATATCTGTCCTCAAACTCTTCCAATTCCATATACGCAATCGCATTGTCCACCATTGCAATATCTTCTTTGGTCAAACAACTGCCCGAATACGGAAAACGCCCGAAGGAAACCAGTTCTCTTACCGTCAGCTTCATCTGTATGTTATTGTGCTGCGTAAGAATTGCAAGCTTCTTAGCAAGTTCTTTGCTTTTCCACTTAGCAAGGTCTTTGTCTTCAAAACGGATAATCCCGGCATCCTTTGCAATCAGCCTTGAAATCATACCCATTACAGTAGACTTTCCTGCACCGTTTGGTCCGATTAAAGATAGTACCTTTCCTTTTGGAACTTGAAAACTGACTTCATCCACTACAGTTTTCGAACCATAGCTCTTTATCAAATCCTGGACATTCATCTGTATCAGTACGCTCCTTTCTTGAAAAGTAATAGATAAAGGAAGTATATACCTCCTGTAATGGTAACAAATACACTAACAGGTACTGTAAAATGAAACACATGCTGTGATACCAACTGTCCTCCTATCAGTGCTATCATCCCCATAAGGGATGCCCCAACAATAAGTTGCGAGTGCCTATAAGTTCTTAATAACTGTCTTGACAAATTTGCTACAATTAAGCCAAGGAATGATACTGGTCCGATGGTTGCCGTTGCGACTGCAATACACAGCACAACTCCAAAAAGCAGTCTGCGAATGGAATTATCATAATCTACACCCAAATTGATTGCCTGGTCTCTTCCCATGGAAATCACATCAAGCTGCTTTAAATCCCTATACAATCCAATCCAAATCATTATCAAACACACAATCGCTATTACTATTATTTCACCATTTACATTATTAAAGTCCGCAACCAGTGTAGTAAGAAGTGCATCATATTCATTTGGATCTATGACTCTTATCATGGAAGATTGTATGCTTCCAAACAGTGAAGAAAGTACCGTACCAATCAGCATGATATAAAAAATGTTATGTCCCGTTTTTTTAAACAGATACCAATATACCAAAGTAGCGATAACTCCCATCGTTATCAAATCCACACAAAATGCCAGATTGGCATTAAGATACAAGGTACTGCCTGTGCCTACAACGAACACTGCCGCAGTATGTAAAAAGGAATAAATCGAATTCATACCAAGCAGTGCCGGTGTAACAATCCGGTTATTTACGATGGATTGAAAAATCAGCGTTGCCGCTCCGATTGCCACCGAGGCAATCACCATACAAATAAGCGTAGGCAGGCGAAGGCTCAAAATATACTGAAACAGCTTTGGCTTTTCTGGATGTGCATTAATCAGTAAATATACGGTCACTGAGATTACTACAAGTCCAGCAAGTAATATAAGCAATAGGATATTTCTATTTTTAGCCACAATCCTCTTAGACAATTCTGGACACCTCACTTTCCAAAGTTTTCACTTCATGCTCTTTTCTATGGTGTCTGTGTCCGTGATGACCATGATGTCTGCCATGTCTTCCAAAACGAATCGCTCTCTTACCATGCTTCAGTTTATAGAACAGCATAATAACAAAGACAACACTTCCTACAATTCCTACCACAAGTTCAATCGGAATCTCATACGGTTTCATAATGCTTCTTGCAATCACATCACAAACAAGCACAAATATTGCACCAAACAATGCGGCATCAATCAGTGTTCCACGAATTTTGTCACCCTTGAACAAAGCAACAATATTAGGAATAATCAGCCCTATGTATGAAATCTGACCTACAACCACTATGACACTGGCTGTAATCACCGCAGAGATGGACAAACCAAGAATCAGAACAAATTTGTAATTAATTCCGAGATTCTTAGAAAAATCCTCTCCCATACCCACAATATTAAAATGGTTCGCATAGATAAATGCTATGACAATAAGCGGAACCACAAAGTATACAAGTTCATAATTTCCTCTGATAATCAGGGAAAAAGAACCAGAAAAATAGGTGGATAGCTGTTGGGTAATCTCCCATTGGTACGCAAGAAAATTTGTGATGCCTCCAATGATGTTGCCAAACATAATACCAATCAGCGGAACTAACACCGCATCCTTAAATTGTATTCTTTGTATAAAGAATACAAACAGTAAAGTTCCTGCAATCGCAAGCACAAAAGCAAATACAGTTCTTACCATAAGCCCCATGGTTGGAAAGAATATCATGGCAAGAGCAATTCCAAACTGCGCTGACTGGATGGTAGCACCCGTGGTTGGTGATATAAATCTATTCATACAAAGCTGCTGCATGATAAGTCCTGCAACACTCATTCCCACACCCGTACAAAGAATTGCCAAAAGTCGTGGTATTCTTCCAAGAATAAATATATCCCACTGCATCGCATCTTCTGCTGCAAGAAGAGATGACAGCGTAATATCAGTTGCTCCTACAAACAGCGACATAATTGATAATGTGATCAGCACAATAAAAAGTATAATTGTTGACGTGTGCTTCTTAATAACCATACACCTCCCGAGTTAGTTTATACTAACCTATAATCAAAAATATAATCCGCCCAAATGACGAACACTATTTATTATACTGTTTACTTTTCAAAAAACAATTACCAACTACTTTTATATCACTCCAAATCCGTTTCTTTTCACTCCATCCCATTCCATTCACTCCAAAAACGACACCTGTTGCTCCAAATAAAAATAAAGCGCTCCAAATCACAACTCAGAGTCTCCGATAACTATAGGATTTTAATTTTTGAATGTTCCCTGCGGAAAGTACTTGGTGTGTCTCCCATAATTTTCTTAAATGCAGCCGAAAACTTGCTCTCGTTAATATATCCAAAGGCGTCTGCTATCTCGTCAACCGTCCGATTCGTATGAATCAGTTCCTGCGCCGCATTCTGCATTTTTTGCACACGGACAAATGCAGCTACTGACATTCCATATACCGCTCGAAATGCTTTCTGTAAGTAAGTATCTGACACTCCAAATTCCGACGTAAGCTTCTGTATGCTTAAATTTCCGGTCATATTTTCAGCTATATATAACGCCACTCTTTTTACAATGTCAGTCTGCGCCCGCGGCACATATTTTATGCTATTATTTATTTCTGATATGTCAAACTTACTCATTACAAACAATAATTCGAGTATTTTAATTTTAATATAATCCGCTCTCTGCTCTTCTGGAATATCATAACTTTCCGTAAAAATATGTTTCAGTGGTTCCACATTTCTTAATATAACCGAGTGGCTGTCTCCGCATAATCTTTTGGCAACGTTTGCAGGTTCGATTTCTCCATTCCCAAGAAATTCAGAAAATTTCCTGTTCAATATTCTTGTATCAAAAGCAATACAGATACCATGGTAGTGATTGAGTGGTAACTTAAATTTCTTTATCTGCTTATCATGAATCAATACGGAACAATCTCCCGGCATCAGATAAAAAAACTCATTATCTACTTCCTGCTCTATTCTTCCTTCTTTGCAATAATGGAATCCTATGTATCTGTCCCTGCTTCCTTTTTCTGCTTCTAAAAAATCAATTTCATTGGTATGTGCTGATGCATACGCAACCTCAAGACCGGGAAATACATGGTATACTTTTATTTCAGCATCTCCGGTCTCATCATCATATCTGTAAATAGTAGCATTATCTGTCTCTACACACGTTTTATATTTCAAATTTCTCACTCCTTCATTTAAATTAGTACTAACCCGGTTTTTAATATATTCGATTCTTTAAAAAAAGTCAATAAATATTCTCAATTTACAATCCACAAGTTCGCCTCACTTTTACAGGCTCTCTCCGAGATTTTTGGTGTCACTTGCAATTACCTTATCAAAGGAATTTAATTATGTAACAAAAGGGGCTGCTGCTCCGGTAGATTATTCATCTGCTTTTGCAACAGCCCCTTTTCTATTCTCTTTTACTTCCCATACACAGAATGCCAAGTGCTGCCGGTCCAGAATGTGCGCCAATACTTGGGCTGACTGTGTTAATCAACACATCTTTCCCTGTCTTTTCCTTTAACGCAGCAGCTACGATCTGTGCGTCCTCGAATGCATCTCCATGAACAACGCACAAATCCCAGTCTTTTGATAAATATTCCTGTCCCATGCCAGCCACCGCGCGCTCCACAATGGAATTCAACGCTTTTTTTCTGCCTCTGACCGTGCCGTTATTCACAAGCTTTCCTTCATTATTCACAATAAGAACTGGTTTTATATTCAGCACGCTGCCGACAATCGCCGTCGTCTTTGAAAGCCTGCCTCCCCGGTGGAGATGAAACAGATCATCGACGACAAAGTACACGCAGAAATGCAGTTTGTTCTGCTCTACCCAATCCGCAATTTCATCAAGGCTTTTTCCCTCTTTTTTCATGCGGACTGCTTTCATCACAACCATGCCTTCTCCGAGCGATACATTCAGCGTATCCACAACCCTGATTTTCATGCCGGGATTTTCCTCACAGATTTCTTCTGCGCCGCACACCACATTGCTATGCCCGCTGCTTAAGGCCGAAGAAAAACTAAAGTGCAGCACATCAAGCCCTCTGTCTGCATACCTCTGAAATGTATCGCGGATCACAGCCGGGTTGCTCGCCATGGTCGTAGGCATCTTGCCCGCGCGCATCAAATCATAAAATTCCTTCGGCGTCAAATTCTTTTCATCACCATAAGTCACATTGTCAATATCATAATAATGTGGGATAATACCAATATTATTCGCCGCAATATAATCGTTTGGCAAATCGCAATTGGAATCCGCCGTTATCACAAAATCCCTCATTCCCGCCAGTTCCTTTCTTTTGATTTATCCATACTGCCCTCTGTAAACTACTCAGCAGCAAGTTACCGAGCTTCTTACTTTAACCACTGCTGCCTGACTAATACAAAACTGTATTTTAAATTATGGAGCCGCTCTAATAAGCCACAACAATTCCGCCGTCGTTGGCGTACATACTGCTGACTCCCGCAGTATCGACAATCACTGCACTCTGAAACGGTATTCTTCTTAAAACTTCATTCTTCACATATTCTGCGCGCTCCCTGCAATTACAATGAGCAATCGCAAAAATTCGATCTTTCGCGTCTGTGACGTCCTCCTCAATATATTTAACCATCTTTAAAAGTGCTTTTGTCATGCCGCGCGCCTGATCGAGTTTCTCAATCACACCTTCCACGCCGCACATAACTGGTTTTATATTTAACACGCTGCAAAGCGCTGCGGTAATATTGCTTAAACGTCCATTTTTACGGAGATTATCGAGATTTTCCAACACAAATTTTGTTTTCATACTGTTGCGGAATTTTTCCACCCGGTTTACAGTTTCCTCAAAGCTTGCACCAGCTTTTTTCTCCTGCGTTATCTTCATCGCAAGCAACGTCTGCCCGGCGGAAGCCGAGCGGGAATCTATCACTTCAATTTTCTTGTTTGGATGCTTCTCCAGGTAAAGCACTTTTGCAAGTTCCGCACTGTTGTATGAACCGCTCAAATGAGAGGAAAGCGTTATCACAAAGATCTCGTCCGCTCCCTCGAATGCATCCATATAAGCTTCCGGGGAAGGGCAGGCGGATTTTGGGCATTCGCTGCATTCTTTCATCAAGCGCAGAAACCTTGCCTGGTCAAATCTGCTGTCATCCACCACGGTATCTTTTCCTACCTGCAAAGTGAGCGGTACAACACTAATATGCTCATCCTGTCTCATGTTGTCTGTCAAATCAGTACAACTGTCACCTACGATTTTATATGACATAATTCCTCCAGCCCTGCGCCTGCCGCATTATTATATTCCGCCCGTTTTACTAAAACATAGTTTGTTTTCTGTATAGTATTCGGGCTCATTACTTCTTTCAATTAAAATATCTTTTGTCAGCAGCTCAGTTTTTCAAATTTGTATAACTACATCTTTATCGAAACAGCAGAGATCTTCCTGCTTCTATCTGGATTATGCCGCATGGCATAGTATGCCGCGCCATGCGGTATGTATCTACTGTTTGATGTAGTTTTCAATACTATGTAATATCCTACCACACTTTATCTCATTTGAAAAGGAGAAATTAGAAAACAATCGTAAAAACTTTCTAAACAGACAACACTGTTTTACATTTGTTACATTAAATCGCCCATCGCGCAGCCATCCATATCATCGAACGCCTGGTTTTCTCCAACCATACCCCAGATAAATGTGTATGCCTGTGTGCCGGAACCAGCGTGAATCGACCAGCTTGGAGAAATCACTGCCTGCTCATTGCGCATAATAATATGTCTTGTCTGACTTGGCTCGCCCATATAGTGGAATACAAGCGCGTCTTTTGGCATATCAAAATAAAGATATACTTCCATTCTGCGGTCGTGCGTATGACATGGCATTGTATTCCAGACAGAACCTGGCATAAGTTTTGTCATACCCATAACAAGCTGACAGCTCTCCACCTGACCTGGCAGAATATACTTGCAGATTACACGGTGATTTGACTCTTCAAGCGTCCCAAGTTCCACTTTATTTTCTGGTTTGACAATCACAACGCCCTCTTCTGCTTCCCCTTCTGGGCGAATTAAAACCGTCGGATAACTGCGGTGCGCCGGTGCGCTGTTGAGATAGAATTTTGCCGGTGTCTGCGCATCGACACTCTCAAACGAAATATCTTTTGCGCCCATGCCGATATACATACCCTCTTTATAATTTACATTATAAGCCTTGCCGTCAATATGAATCACACCTGCGCCGCCAATATTGATTACACCCATCTCGCGGCGTTCCAAAAAATAGTCTGCCCGAAGTTCCGCACCCGCTTCCAGCGAGAGCGCGCCCGCCACTGGAACCGCCGAACCTGTGATAATCCGGTCAATATGACTGTAGACCAACTTAATTACATCCGGCTGAAATAAATCATCCATCAAAAATTCTTCGCGGAGTCTCTCAGTTGTATAAAATTTTACATCCTTGGGGGATGATGCTGTTCTCAATTCCATTTTTTCTCCATTCCGCCGCATAACGGCATTTCAATTAAAGAAACTTTATATCGCCAAACGACACAAATTCCAAGATTGAAAATCAAAATTTTCAACTATCTTTATCTAATTTATTTCATTAACTAACAGCTTTATTATGCTCAATAAAAAATGTATTATTATTGTATCTGTTTTTATAACATACTGATTATAAAAAGTTAAATTAATCAGAACAATAAGTTTTAAATTATCTCTGCACTCTGCCGGAACCATCGCCGCCCGCTAAATTTTCCACTTCCGCGCGCGTCACCAAATTAAAATCACCAGGGATTGTATGTTTTAATGCGGACGCTGCCACTCCAAACTCCAACGCCGCCTTAAAATCTTTCTGGTCAAGCATACCGCAGATTACACCCGCCGCAAACGAATCACCGCCGCCGACACGATCGACAATCGGAGCGATATGATATTCGCGCGAATGGTAGAATTCCTGTGTATCGCGGCTGTAAATGCACGCTGACCAACCGTTGTCGGATGCCGAATGACTGACACGCAAAGAGCTGATTACATACTCAAAATGGAATTTTTCAACCATCTGCTGAAAAATATCCTGATAGCCGGAAAGTTCCAGCTCTCCGCTTGTCACATCGGTGCTTCCCGGTTTAAATCCAAGTACTTTTTCCGCATCCTCTTCATTTCCAATGCACACATCGACATACTGCATCAGATTTGTCATCACTTTCTGCGCTTTCTCAGAACTCCATAATTTCTTGCGGAAATTCAAATCGCAGGAAACTTTTACCCCCGCCTTTTTCGCAGCCTTTAACGCGGTTTCTGTCAGCTCTGCCGCCGCGTCTGATATTGCCGGAGTAATCCCGGTAAAATGAAACCAATCCGCACCTTGAAAAATCTCTTCAAAATCAAAATCCGCAGCCTGGGCGGTCGAGATCGAGGAATGTGCGCGGTCGTACACTACATTGGAAGCGCGCATCGCCGAACCTGTCTCAAGAAAATAAATTCCAAGTCTCTCTCCTCCAACTGCGATATGCTTTGTTCCGACATTCATCTTGCGCAGTGCTGCCACCGCACACGCACCGATTGGATTGTCCGGCACTTTTGTCACAAACTCCGCATCATGCCCATAATTTGCAAGAGAAACCGCGACATTCGCCTCTCCGCCTCCATAGCAGACATCAAATTCATCCGCCTGAATCAGCTTTTCATTGTTTGGGGTGGAAAGCCGCAGCATAATCTCCCCCATAGTAACTACTTTAGCCATCTTTTACCTCGCTTCTGCGCAGCTTATATACAAAATTAAGACAAGTTTGCGGACGCCGCGCAGACGCAAACCTGCCAGAGAGGGCTGTTCCTCCTCGATTTTTGCTGCCCCCCAAAAAATGCAGCGTTTCTGCACAAAAACAAACTTTTGTTTCGCGCAATTTTATTGTATGTTTTTTTTGTGCGCTTGTCAATGTGCTTTTGTATCCCGCAAAATATGATTTTTTATCTATAGTACTGCGCCTGTGCTTCCCACAGCTGATTATACTTCCTGTCTTTTTGCATTACTAAAATATCGTGCGTTCCCATCTGCACAATCTGTCCTTTGTCAAATACTGCAACTACGTCACAAAATTTACAGGAAGAAAGACGATGACTGATAAATATTGATGTTTTTCTCTCCACAACGCGATGAAATGTCTCATACACCGACGCCTCCGCTACCGGGTCAAGCGCAGCCGTCGGCTCGTCGAGAACCACAAACGGTGCATCTTTATAGAGTGCTCTCGCAAGTGCAATTTTCTGCTTTTCTCCACCGGAAAAATCAATCCCTTCTCTGTCATAATCACGGCCAACCGCCTTTGTTAAAATATCTGTATTTTTTTCATCGGCATCAAGCGCAGCAAGTTTTTCTCCCATTCCTACCCTGAAAAGGCAATCTCTCACGTTTTTCTTATTGTAGGACAATCCGGCTGAAATATTTTCTCCAAGCGGAAACGCAAACAATGTATAATCCTGAAATACCACAGAAAACAGCGCGATATATTCCTGATACCGGTATCTTGTAATATCGATCCCATTTAAAAGAATTTTTCCTTCTGTCGGATCATACAACCGGCAGAGCAATTTGATAAATGTTGTTTTTCCTGAACCATTCTCACCGACAACCGCCATCTTATCCCCAATTTTCAGTTTTATATTTACATGGCGCAGCGCCCAGTTTTCCGTTCTTGGATACCGGAAACTGACATCCCGAAATTCAATTTCGTAATCAATATCATCCCGCTTTTCCACCGCAAGAGTTCCCTGGTACATAGGATTGGGCAGATCAAGATAACGGTAGAGCTGCACAAGAAAACGGTTGTTGTAGCAAAGTCTCCCGAAGGTCGAGACAAGACCGGACACTGCGCGGATAAAACGCCCGACAGTCCCCTGGTAAAGAATAAAATTTCCGATTCCAAACACGCCGATAAACGCCTTTAACGCGACAAAAAGAAAAATAACAAAATTCAGCACAGCATCCAGAAGAACAGAAAATGTCCCATACTTTATCTCAATTTTTTCCTTTTTTGAAACCCAGGTTGGATGAATATTATACTTTCTTATTTCTTCTAATATAATACGATGAAGATTAAAAATAGCTGTATCTGTTCCCCAAAGTCTCGCATAAACAGCAACCCGTGTATTATCCGCAGAAAGCCCGCTTAACGCTTCCTGCGATTTTTTTGTATTTGTTGTGGCAATCTTTATAGAAAGATATGAATTCATCACAATAATCAAAATAACTGCCAAGGCAGAAAACGGAGAGTTAATAAACCCAAGAAATCCTTTATAATCTGCTTTTGCTGATATTGTAAACATAGAAATGGTCAGTGACACCGAAAAAATAATATCAAAAAAACAGGAAAGCAGATCTGAAATTGTCCATAAAATCGCGTACAATCCGCCTCCAAAGGAAAAAAAATCATTTCGAATTTTTGAGCGCAGCAGCACAATATCCGAATTTTCCATGTATTCATAGGGAAGCTTATTTTGTTCTCTCATAATATATTCTTCATGCTGCTCCATCACAAAAGCCATCATTACATTAAGTTTTCCCCGCAGAATACGGCTGATTACACATAAAACAAAACTGGTAACTACCGCGGCCGCGGCAAGCATTAGCATGGATTTTATACTATGCCCGCCTGCCAACTTATTGACAAGCTGCGCGGAAATGTACAGTCCAAAGTATGATGTAAATATTTCTAGAACAACACAGAAAAACTGACAAATAAAATATCCCGGCATCATTTCTTTCCATATTTTTACGCCGCGCAAAAACAATTTTATCTCCTCGCGCAGTGTATATTTTTTTTCTGTTTTTTCCTCCATAAAATGTATTCGGCACAAAAAAGCACCGTTCTCCTTCCTATTTCTTCTTAATGCAAATTCCAAATATCCTGATTTTCAAATGCTTTAAAAAACTTGCAGTCTTATAATTACCTGTTAATATTATTATAAAACATATAAGATTTATCTATATTTATAAGTTTCATACATAATATAATTACAGTCTATAAATTCACTGTGGCTTTTCTTTATAATATTTGCTCTGCACATCAAACAATTCTCTATATTTTCCGCCTGCTTCCATCAAGTCTTTATGCGTCCCTACCTCTGCCAAACGCGCGCCGTCAAGCAAAAAAATTCTATCGCAGAATCTTGTTGATGCAAGCCGGTGCGAAATAAAAATGGAAGTTGCTCCCGCGGCAATTTCATTATACTTTCGGTAAATGCGATCTTCTGCGATTGGGTCAAGCGCAGCCGTCGGCTCGTCAAGGATCATACAGCGAGGTTTTTTATAGAGCAGTCTTGCCAGCAAAAGTTTTTGTGTCTCCCCGCCGGAAAGCTCAATTCCATCGCTGTTAATCTCTCTGTTTAACGGCGTGTCAACGCCTTTTTTTAAAGATGCAATCTTCTCGGCAAGCCCTGCTGTCTCGATACTTTCTGTAAGCCGGTTATAATCAATTTCCTCTTCGCTTATCACCGACGCAATATTTTTTGCAATCGATACTGGCAAAAGAGAAAATTTCTGCGGCACAAGTCCAAATAATTTATAGATCTCATCGCGGTTATATTCATAGAGTGTATGACCATCAAGAAGAATATCGCCCTGGTCCGGCAGAAGCAGCCCGCACATCAACATAGTAAGTGTTGTTTTTCCTGCGCCGTTCATGCCGACCAACGCCACTTTTTCTCCTGCCTCAATCCGAAACGACACATCGTCAAGCACATTTTTTTCTCCCTTTGGATAGCGAAAAGAAACATGTTTAAATTCAATTGAAAACGGACTTTTGGGAGTCGGAATCCCGTTGCCATGATTTAACTTTCCTGTAACTTCAAGAACCTCGCGGAAATCAGATACTTGAAGCGCGCCGTCAAGAACGCGGCTGACCGTCCATAAAATACTGTTCATCACCCCTGACATAGAAGTGATCGCGGAAAAATAAAGCACAAACGACGCGGCGTCTATTTCACCTGCCGCAGCTTTGTAAATCAAAAATGCATAAGCTGCGCCATCGCGTACAAGAACAACCAGAAATCCTATCACAGCTGCAAAAATACTGCGGTTCTCCATAACTTTCTTTGTCTGATGAGCCTGTTTTAACAGGTTGAGAAAACGGCTGTGAATCCCATCCTGCATCTGATACAGACGGATATCCTTCGCATATTGAAAATCCTGCGAAAGCAGAAACGATATATATTTTATTTTCTTATCCATACTGTTTTGAATATCACGCTCCTCCCAATTTCTTTTTCGCTCCCATGCGCCCGCCGCATAATTTACAGCGCAGCCTGCTACAAGCAGCGCGATAATCAGCGGATGCAGCATGGAAACAACGGACCCAAACAAAATAAAATTTAATATTGTTCCAAGCAGATTTGCAAAATCCATCGGAAAATGTACTCCTGCGGTATGATTGTTGCCAACCGCGGCATCTGCACGCTCATTTTGTTTTACCACCTCCGGGTAAAGATCAACATACCAGTCACATGTCCTGCGGTATATATTCAGCACATACTGCATCTGCATCAGAACAAAATGCTCGGAACTCTCAATTTTTTTTGTCACTATTTGATTTGCAAGATCAAATAAAAGTTTTGCAAATAAAAGTCCAAAAATTACCCATGCCACATAAGAAAAACTGCTGTACTGCTCTAACGCCCGCAAAACCGTGGGCGGCGTATAAAGAGCAAGCGCAGATAATGTTACAGTCAAAGGCACGGTGACAATCCCTGTAAAGACAAGCCCTCGCTCCGTCCGCCAGAGAAGCCGGTAAATATACCCCACGCACGAAAACAAACCGTATTTTGGTTTTCGTTTTTCCTCTTTCTCTCGTCTGGCTTTTTTTCTTTTTTCCTCGTCCATTTTTCTTTCCCTTTCTGCGCTGCTTTTTGCAGTGCGTTGAGATTTCTTTCCTCACATTTTGCTGCACCATCACTTTAATCAGAAAAAGTTTTGCTGCGCAGCGCATTTTAGCCGAATGATAAAATGTTACACAATAAATTCCGCAGTATACAGACAAAATACAAAAAATATTTTGCACTTTTTATACATGTTTCGAAATTGCTTATCTATAATTTATAATTCAAGAGATATCATAATTTATATTAAAATAAAAAAGAGCATCCCGTGTACCAAACGTTATTTTCAATACACAGAATGCAATAAAATTTAAAAACTGCCGCAAAATAATATTATTCTGCAAGCTTTCCGATATCTTTATTATAATCCAGTGGAATTAAAACTTCCACTGTAAATCCCCCGTCCTCGCTGTCCGCAAAAAATTGCCCGTCATATTTTTTTACAATGCTTTCCACCCGCGCAAGCCCAAAACCATGTTCCGCACCTTTTAACGAACGAAACAACTTTCCTTTTTTCTGCTGTTTTTTCCCTGCGGCGTTGGTAAAAGCGAGATAAAACTGCGTGTTTTTCTTCCCGATATAAATGCGGATAAACCGCTCTTTTTCCAAAAGCTTCTGATTTTCCTCCAGCGCATTGTCAAAAAGATTTCCGATCATCACGCACAAATCCACATCATTTACCAGCGTTTTTTCTGGAATCTTCGCCTTCGCATTCACTGAAATTTTATGCTGTGCCGCAATATTTATTTTTCCGTTTAAAATCGCATCCACCATCACGCGCCCGGTTTTTACAACAGTATCCACTGCGGTTAAATCATCGTTGAGTTCGCGCAGATAATCGTTTACTTCGCTGTATTTTCCAAGCGCCATACTCGCCTGCATCGCCTGGATATGATTGTGGTAATCGTGCCGCCACCCACGCATTTTTTTGTACATTGCTTCCACTTCATCACAATATTTTTTTATCAGTTCGCCCTGATACGCTTCAATACGGCGGTCAATCCATTTTTGAAACATATTATCCCCCGTTTATACTCTAACCTATAAATACTCATATTTTATGTTTTAATTACAACACTTATTTATTTTTATTATCATAAGCATTATATTATATTGTTCTAATATGGTTCCCTGCGGGCATGAATTGCTCTATAAGAGCAATCACATAATTCGCCAATGAATTTATTCTCCCTTCGGTTGAATACGAATTGTTGCGGGTACATACATTCAATCTGTTCTTAAAACAAGCGTATCATTTCCTTCCCGATCTCCTTTGCCATCCCGCGGCTGATCGGGACTTCCAAACCATTTTTTAACACAACACAACTATTTGTAATTTTTACCACATACTCTAAATTTACAAGAAACGACCGCTGGCATTGAATAAAATATTCATCAAGTTCTTTTTTTATTTCCGCAAGAGAATTCTTCATCCGATAATCTCCATGTTTTGCGCGGATAAAAATATATTGTCTCTGTGCCTCAATATAATAAATCTCTGAGAGCGGCACAAAATCTATTTTATGGTCATAAGTTATACACAATCGTTTTTCCGCTTTTTTTAAGTTTGCAGAAGCCTTCTTCAGCACATCAGAAAGCTTTCTTGGCGCAACCGGTTTCATTAAATAGTGCAGCGCGTCAACCTCGTATCCTTCCGCGATAAAATCTGGAAATCCAGTAATAAAAATAAACTGCGCTGTACAATTATTCTGCCGAAGCTTTTTGGCAAGCATAACGCCGTCCATTCCCTTCATCTCAATATCAAGAAGCAAAATATCAAGTTGTTTTGACTCCTCATATTCAAAAAGAAATGCTTCTGCAGAGGGAAACACAGACAGAAAAACCGTATATCCTGCTTCCTTTGCCCACTGTTTTACAAGCTCTGCAATATACTCCGCATCTGAAGAATTGTCGTCAACGATAGAAATATAACAAATCATAACCGTATCTTTTCTCCTTCTTTAACATTTTCTATTATGCAGTTGTGCGGTTTATCCTTGCAATCTTTATTATAATTTATTATGATTCTCTCCGAGGGATGCGCATGATTTGCCAAAATATCTGTCCTTCGTCGGACGCAAATCAGCGCTGATATAATATCTGTCGATATTATATCATTAGGGAAATTGGCTGTCCATAGGACTATAACAATTTTTCCTCTTGACTTTGACACGGTGTCATACTTTATGCTATCTATTAAGCAAGGAATTTTTTCTTGCCACTTTTTATAATGTATCAGGAATGGAGATAACCCTGATTTGAGTGTCCGCAAAAGTGGACAGAGGGGAGCAAAAATGAACAACTTAACCATCAGCCAAGTTTCAAAAATGTGTGGCGTTACGCCTTGAATGCTGCGGTACTATGAAGTTTTTGTTACAATTCCTGACGATATGGAAGTTCCCGAACCTCTTGTAAAAAAGAAATTTGACGGCGGTCTGTACGCAGTCCTCACCATTCCATTCCCGGAATTTCAGCTCTGGAACAATCTTTCTCAATGGGTGGAAAACAGCGAAACTTACGAGCCGAACTACAGCGAACTCGGCGGGGAAATTATGGGCGGATGTCTGGAAGAACACCTAAACTGGGGGTTTGCCGCAGATAACGGCTGGAAAGAGGACGGACTTCCAGGTCAGCTCGACTTGATGACTCCGATTAAATTAAAACAAAAAGAATCCGTAAAATAGAAATGATCTTTATGGCGAAACCTGATAAAATCCTGCCGTGGAGGATGCTTTCCTGTACTCGCTCGGTGTCAATTGAAATAATTCTTTAAATTTGCGGCAAAAATAACCGACATTTTCAAAGCCAGTATCCTGCGCTATGGAATAAACGCCGTTCTCCGTAGCGGCTAAAAGTTTCGCCGCCTGTTTTAACCGGTAATTCACCAGATAGCTTACCGGAGTTGTATGCAGATATTTATTAAACAGATTCAGCGCGCTGCTTTTGCTGAGCGATACGGTCTGCGCAATATCATCCAAAGAAATATGATGAGAATAATTTTTATGTATATACTGCATCATTATTTGCAGCAGTGATCTGGCGTGCGCCGATGTATGCGGTACGACAGTATTTTCTGTCAGACACATATTATTATATAGTATATCCCATAATTTTAAAATATGCTCTGCGGTCTTTATTTCACATCCATGTTCTTTTTCCTGAACAGAAAATATAGACAGCAGAGTATTTAAAATATCATTCTGCCAAGGTATATCCGAAGAAAATATCAAACACTCTATAGAAGAACTAAGAATCGGCTGTATATACTTTTGATATATCAAACTTTCCTTGTGAAAAAGCAGCAATGGCGAAAACACAATATTTGGAATGATTGTGCTTTCTCTCGCCTCAAAGCGGTGAATTACCTGAGAATTTATAAATATCCCCATCCTGGCATTTAAAATATATCTGTCACTTCCAATAAGAACCGTCGCAGTTCCTTTTTCAACAAATACAAATTCAACTTCCGAATGCCAGTGCCAATCAATGCAGTGAAAGTCAAACAGCCAGATATCTTCCAGATAGTACTGAAAAGGATATTCTTCCGTTCCATGACAAACGGTTTCTCTTAATGTCTCATCGATTATAATTTTCGTGTATTGGTCATTTATTCCCATCTTTGTTTTTCCTTTACGATATTGTGTAATAAAACTGCAAAATAGCGCATTGATCTTCCAAGTTTTTTATCATATAATCCAATCTGAATTATAACGATAAAAGAAGGGGAAGTCAATATGGTCAAAAATTATAAAAAAACGCTGACCGCCTGTTATCTGGGATTTATTACACAGGCAATCGCAGCTAATTTCACGCCGCTGCTGTTTCTTAAATTTCACAACGATTACAACATACCGCTGAAAAAAATTGCTCTTATCTCCACTGCATTTTTTCTGACGCAGCTGATTGTTGACGTTTTATGCGCACATTTTGCAGACCGCATCGGATACCGTAAATGTGTTGTCGCCTCGGAACTCTGTTCTGCCGCCGGACTTATAGGACTTGCATTTTTGCCGGAGCTTTTCTCAGATCCATTTACAGGCATTATAATAAGCGTAATTATTTATGCGATCGGAAGCGGTCTGATCGAGGTATTGTGCAGTCCTATTGTGGAAGCATGTCCATTTGAACATAAAGAAGCGGTTATGAGCCTGCTGCATTCCTTTTACTGCTGGGGTTCGGTAGGCGTTATACTGATATCCACGCTGTTTTTCGCAGTGTTTGGCATTGGAAGCTGGAAATGGCTTGCCTGCTTATGGGCAATTATCCCGATTTACAATATTTATAATTTTGCAAAATGCCCGATCGAACACCTGACAGAAGACGGCAAAGGTATGAAAATAAACCGTCTGTTTCGTATCCCGCTGTTTTGGCTTGCAATTATTCTGATGATATGTTCAGGAGCTTCTGAATTGTCTATGTCGCAATGGGCATCGGCTTATGTGGAATCCGCTCTTGGACTATCAAAATCGACTGGCGATCTCGCAGGTCCATGTATGTTCGCTGTGACAATGGGCATAAGCCGGATGATTTACGGCAAATACGGCAGTAAATTAAATCTGATAAAATTTATGATGGGTTCGGGCTGTCTTTGTCTGCTGTGTTATATGGCAGCTTCCCTGTCAAATGAACCGATGATCGGATTGGCTGGCTGTATTATCTGTGGTTTTTCGGTTGGAATTATGTGGCCAGGAACAATCAGTATATGCTCTGAACGTATTTCTACCGGAGGCACAGCGATGTTTGCCCTGCTTGCTATGGCAGGCGACCTTGGAGGAGCATTTGGACCGGGGTTGGTCGGCAATATCGCACAAAATGCAAATAACAATCTGCAAAAAGGAATGCTTGCAGGCTGTATATTCCCGCTGGTATTGATAATATCTCTTCTTATTCTAAAAAATTTGCGAAAAGATAAAATATAAGGAGGATTAATTGACGATGACTTTGTGCTTACTGTAAATAAAGTTCTATCATTTTTCAGTAGTTTTATTATGTATGATAATTTCATCATATAAATCCAGCCCGAAACTGGTGTTTTCCGGTGCAAGATGTACCATCCGGTATGTTCTTGCACCGTTTTCTTTGCGCTCCGCACTTAGAAAAACCGCATGTTCTGGCTTTTTTGCATATAACTCCCTCGCAAACTGCAAAAGGTGCGTCACCATCGCAACACGGATTCCCGCTTCATACAAAGCAGAGATCAGCTCCATCGCAATTACAGACCCTTCCTTCTCTGTTGTTGTCGCAAACGATTCATTCAAAAGCAAAAGAGAATCTTTCGTCACCGTTCGAACAATCCCGTCCATTCGCTTTAACTCCTCATCCAGCCTTCCAGAACTCATCGTCGTATCCTCGCGGCGCGTAAAATGCGTATAAATATTTTGATATAAATAACCGCGATAACTTGACGCCGGGACAAACATTCCGCACTGAAGCATTACCTGGGCAAGCCCAAAACTTCTCAGGCATGTTGATTTCCCTCCCTGGTTTGCACCTGTGATTATCAGCAATCTGCAATCCTTTTCTGCAAGCGAATTTGTTACAGGGATACTTCTTGTTAAAATTGCTAAACTAAGTTCGTACAGCCCTGAAAAATCAAAACCATAGCAATCTGTTCTGCTTTCAACCACCTCTGGAAAGCAAAAGCGCGCGCCAAATGACGCCGCGCGCTCCCACAGCTGCACGCAGCCAAGATAAAATGCCGTCTGAATATGAAATGCTTCAAAAAACTCACACAGATGATTGAGAAACGGTTCAAAATAAGACAGCATATAAGCGAATGCTGCCTCCTCAAGCTGCCTTGCTTCCTGACGCTGTGCATCGTCTTTTAACTGCGTTACATTTGTTGCAAACAGTTTTTGATACCACTTTTCTCCTGTTGTCTTTCCTATTTTTTCCTTTTGCTGCCCGGTGATTTCCGCCGTATCTTTTGTTTTTTGTTTTGACGAAAACAAACCTGTACGACCCTTCTCCTCTTCTTTTTTACTGAAAAATATTTTGGAAGAACGACTTACCACTTTTCTTAAACAGATCTTGTCCTCCTTCAATCCCACTCCAAGCCCCATCGAAAAAACAACATTGCCGCCCTCGGTAAAAAATTCCATATCCGCCAAAATCTTGAATATTCCTTCGCGAAAATCCGGGCTGTACTCTTCGTTTATCCGCTCTTTTAATACAGCAAGACCACTTTTTTCAGAAAGTTCCTCACCGTTTAAAAGCTCTTTTAATTGATCGAATTCTGCAAGCAGTTTTTTCAGCAAATCAAACCTTGAAAGAAGCTCTCCGCTTCCCGCTGCCGCTCTCCCGCGCCCTTCCTTGCCGCGATCCCTGTTTTTAGAAAGTGCTTTTCCCGCGCTCTGACCAATCTGATACAACTTTCTTGCAAAATCAGGTTTTGCGACCAGTTCTTTTAAAATCCGATGGCGGTATTGTACCTGTTCACTGTTTTCCAATGGTATAAGCATAACGCGTTTTACTGTATTATAAATAAAAAAATCTTCCTGCTCCGCCTGTTTTAAAGAATCTCCCTGCTTCCACACCGGGCGGGACGCTGCCTGAAAAATCACTTTAAGATTTAAGTCCTGGATTATTGTGTCTTTATCCAAGTAGCCTTCCGCCGCAGGCAGCTCCCGATCTTTATATAATAAAAATGATTTCACATTTGTTCCTTTCTTTTATAAAAAATACTACTTGTTAAGTTCTTTTAATCTCTCTTTTAATTCCGGGTAAGTTAAATGATATTTTTCTACAAGCCCATAAGCGTACCCGATTCCCTCCGCAGGTTTTCTTATAATTTGAAACGTCCGTACACTCGCGTTCTTTTGATCTACGCACGCGGATAAACTTACAATGCCATTTTCCTCACTGCCAATATTTTTCTCGTCTGCAAGCTCCTGTATATGTGTTACATAAATGCCAAGACACCCCTGCGACATAAAATGCTCCATTACGCGCTTTCCCATAATATAACCGTCATACGTTGCCGCGGTTGTAAACAGCTCGTTAATCACAACAAATTTCCTTTTCTCCTCTGTATGCATCATTGGCTCTAAACGCACAAGTTCTTCTTTTAACTTTCCTCTCCCGGTTTCCAGACTTTCCTCCACCGAAAAATGAGTTAAAATTCCATAAAAAAATGGAAGAGAAATCCTTCTGCAAGGCGCGGCAAGCCCCATTAAAGAAAAATAAACCGCCTGCCCCATACTTCTTGCATAAGTAGTTTTACCGCCCTGATTGGGTCCAGTAACCACGAAAAATGCTTCTTTTGCTCTATAATATGCATCATTGCATACAACCTTTTGTTTTGAGTAGACACTCTTTAAAAGCAGTGCCAAATCATAGCCATCGGCAACTTCCATTCTGTTTTTTGCATAAGATACATCCGCATCCTGCCAATTTAAAAACTCTGGATAGACAAGCGGATAACCAGTTGCCGCCGCGCGCTCTGCAAACATCCGAAATGCAAGATATACCTGAGCCTGCCGTTCCAATGTTAAAATCCATTCTTCCAAAAATGCCTGCGCAAAACCGTTTCGGTACTCGTGCGCATCCCTCGCCTGCCATGGCAAAATTGCAGTCTCCTGTAAATTTACCTGCTTAGAAAAGTTCTTTTCATACTGTTTTAACTTTGCAAACAATTCAGGATTATTTTTACAAAACACCGCAAGCACAAGCTTTTCAAACTCCCCTGGCTCTTTCGCCGCCTGAAACGGATTTTCTAAAAATTCTTCTCTTCCTTTTTGTGCCGGAAACAATCTCTTTAATGTATCGCTGTAATTTTCCTGCGATACTTCCTGCGTAATCTTTACACGATCTCTTGCGATTTCCACCTGTACGCGAAGCTTTGCAAACTCAGCGGAAAGTTCCTTGGTCAAAGCACACAGTGTCTGATATTTTTGCTCCTTTGTATATACTGCAAGCGCGCTGAAAAGACCAGAAAGCAGCTCTGAAATATTTTCTTGTTCTTTATTATAAAAAAACTCCTTAACTGCCAAAAAAAGCGTTTCAATCCCATTTATGTACGCTGCGCCGCAGTCCAGTAAAAACCTTTGCCGCTGCAGTTCAAAACCAGCCCGCTCATACTTTACAGCATAATTTCTCGCCTCAAGCATCTGGTCAGAAAACTTTAAAAACGCTGAAAAAAGCTCCTTATTTTCCAGCGCCCGCAGCATTTTAACGCGCTCTTTTGCCACTGTAACATCTTCCGGCAGACGATTAAAATACCGTTTTATATCGTAATCACTGCGCTCGCTCTGTATACATGCAATCACCTGATCTAAATTTAAATCCACAAAAAAGACTGGCTCTGCAAGTGCCTTTTCAAAATACGCTTCGCTGCAGCCAAGAATACCTGTATTTATAAAATCCACTGAAATCTCCTCTCCTTATAGTATATCGTTCAAAAAATTTCATTAGCATCCATGAAATTGAACTAATAAATGGTTCATTGCAATATAAAGAAATTGGCTTAGATAATGCTGCAAAATTATTAGGACAGAACTATCAAAGACGATTGATAATCCTGCCCTAATAAGCACTGCATTATGACTATCGATTTCCTTTACGACAGCTTTCTAAAACTTCTGCTGCTTCATCCTCAGTTAAAGGATCATTAAGATCCGTTGTCAGGTACTGAATAATTTCCTCATCGGTTTTGCCAAATTGCAATAACACTTTAACAATTCCTCTGCGTTCTCCGATCTCAATTCCTCTTTGTTCTCCTCTGCGTTCTCCAATCTCGATTCCTCTTTGTTCTCCTCTGCGTTCTCCGATCTCGATTCCTCTTGCTTCTAATGCATCTGCCATTGACATCATCGCATTCACCTCCCCTTCAATTGGTCTTGAGTAT
>CAMUAR010000043.1 GCA_947086895.1 uncultured Lachnospiraceae bacterium
GAATATTCCGAAAACGATATAAAATTGAAAACAGGAATTTTAAGAAGGGTTTCACAGTAATATCAGAAATTTTAGAAATATCTAAAAAATAGTTTGCAGAAATATATCGACTTAGGAATATTCTAAAGACGATATATTTTATTGGATCACAAAAAGAGCATAAAAAAAGGTAATGAATCGGGTATCTTCATTACACATCTAAAAGTTTACTAAAATTTGCTCTCAAACTATAAAATTCACTTCAAATTGCATCATGATTGTACCACTACATTACAATCTTGTCAATGGATTTGATAAAATTTACAGATATTCACTACTAAAGAAAAGAACCATGGAAAGGATATTTTTTAAAAATCAAGTCCAAATATCAACTGAAAATAAAATGTTATTTTTGCTTAAAGATATGAAAACACCTTGAAAATAGCGGGTTTTAGCAATATTAGAAAAATCTTGAATCGCAGATTGTGATAAGTTTTAAATTGCTTTCTTTTTTATTCGCCGTCAGATTCGCCGTCAAACTTTTTGTTTCTTAATTTTAGATATTGAAAAAAAACTTATTTTTTTCATGTGTTTATCGTTTTTTGCGTATTTATATTTCAACTGTAATTTTTGATAGTCTTTTAGGTTCTAAATTATTCTATCGATTCGCCGTCAAATTCGCCGTCAGAAAATACGGAAAGCCTGAAAAATAAAAGCTTTTATCCTACGGTGTAATGAAGATACCCGATTCATTACATACATGGGGAGGGTGCAGGTATGGGAGTTGTTTTATTTCAACACAATGAAACAGCATACAAATCCGCCGTTTCCATGTTGGATACCACAGGGAAAGCAGCGGTAATCCATCCAACCGGAACCGGAAAATCTTTTATTGCATTGAAACTGTGCGAGGAAAATCCAGAAAAAAGAGTGTGCTGGCTGTCGCCCTCGGAGTATATTTTTCGGACGCAGATGGAAAATTGGAAGTCTGCTTTCAATATACCAGAGTTTATAGCGAAAGAAAAAAAAGAACGCAAAATTACAGATCAACAGCAAAATATTTCTTTTTATACTTATGCGAAATTGATGCGGATGGAGGAAGCTGCACTTTCTGAGATCCGACCAGATTATATTATTTTGGATGAATTCCACCGCTGCGGTGCAGCGCAGTGGGGCGGCGGAGTCGAACGACTTTGCAGAATGTACCAAAAAGCAAAAGTGTTAGGATTGTCCGCGACCAGCATCCGCTATCTGGACAATCAGCGCGATATGGCGTGGGAATTGTTTGAAGGAAATATTGCGTCCGAATTAACGCTTGGAGAAGCGATTGCGCGGGGAATTCTTCCAATGCCAACGTATATTCTTTCGGTTTATTCTTATCAGAGAGAATTAAAACGCTGCGAAGCGCAGATACAGCGGGCAAAAAACAGTGCGGTGCGCGAGAAGGCAAGACAGCAACTGGAAGCATTGCGTCGGGCATTGGAACAAGCGGACGGACTGGAAGAAATCTTTGCAAAATACATGATACCAGCAGGAGGGAAAGAAGAACAAAATAAAAAAGAGAATCGGAATGATTTAAAAAGAGATGCAGAAGATACAGCAGAACAAATCAAAATCCAAAATAATAGAACCAATATAGAACCTGCAAGTTATACCGAAGAAAAACATTTGAATCCATCAAGAAAAGAATCAAAACAAGCTTGCGGAAAATATGTTGTTTTCTGTGCAAATTACGATCATTTAAACGAGATGAAAGAACTTGTGTATGAGTGGTTTGCCCGTGTAGATTCCGCGCCGCATATTTATACCGTATATTCCGAGGAGAAACAGGCAGCACAGGAATTTCGCGCATTTCAGCAAGATCAAAGCTGCCATTTAAAGCTGCTGTACTGTATTGATATGTTAAATGAAGGGATTCATTTAAATGATATTGACGGTGTGATTCTGCTGCGCCCAACAGTATCTCCAACGATTTATAAACAGCAGATTGGACGTGCTTTGGCAGCAGGAAAGAAAAAAACGCCGGTGATTTTTGATATTGTGATGAACATTGAAAATCTCTACAGCATTGGAGCAGTGGAGGAAGAACTGCGAGAAACAGTGCTTTCCTACCGGGCAATGGGAAAAGAAAACGAACTGGTAAATGAGAGATTTCAAATCGTGGATGAAGTACAGGACTGCCGGAAGCTTTTTACGCAGTTAAATGAAACACTCGGCGCGTCGTGGGATTTGATGTATGCGATGGCAGAACAGTATTTTAAACAGTATGGAAATCTTAAAGTTCCAAAACGCTATCGGACGCCGGAGGGATACTCGCTTGGAATGTGGCTTGCGACACAAAAAAAAGTATATGCTGGAAAGGTTGCAGGGAATTTAAGCAGAGCACAAATTAAGAGACTGGAAAATATCGGGATAAAATGGCAGGGGACAAGGGAACTTGCATGGGAAAAACATTATGCGGAAGCGGTAGAGTATTATAAAGAGCATGGGCATTTATTGGTTGGAATACAAGAAATTTGTGCCGTTCATTCAAAGAAAAAAGAGAACGATAGTAATGCACGTCTTGCGCGCTGGCTTGCCAGAATCCGTTTAGAGCGAAAAAAATTACAAGAAATAAAAAAAGTAAAAAATGAAGAAATAAAGCAAAAAAAATACTTCAAACAGAAAAAAGAAGAATCCATTGAAACAGAGAAAGGAAAGAAAAACTCAAAAATAAATCAAAGCATAAGTTTAACTCCAGAAAGAATTGCTCTGCTAAATGAAATTGGAATGGTGTGGGATGCACCAGATTTTATCTGGGAACGGTATTTTACGGCCGCAGAACAATATTATAAAAAGTTTGAAAATTTGGATGTGCCAACCTACTATGTTGATGCGGATGGAATAAGGCTTGGAAGGTGGATTGCAAAAGAGAGGAAACAATCTGATCTGACAAAAGATCAGATTTTGCGCCTTTCAGAAATCGGTATGATCTGGGAAGGAAAACATCATGCAACTTGGGAGAAATCTTATGCAATCGCTTGTAAATATTATAAAGAACATGGCAATTTGGATGTGCCAGCAAGTTATATCACAGAGGACGGCTTTCGGCTTGGAAGATGGATAAGACGACAGAGGGAAACTTATCAAACAATAGCCAAAGTTACAAATGATTTAAAAGTTGACAGTACAAGTAAAGAAAACGGCAATAATACCAATTTTTCAAAACAATCGGTAACACGAATGCAAAAGCTTTCGCAGATTGGTCTAAATTGGGAGTTAAAAGATTCATGGGAGCGCAGATTTCATCTTGCCAAACAGTATTATATGGAACATGGCAACTTCGATATGCCAAGTGATTTTGTGATCGATGGTGTATGGCTCGCCCGATGGATTCGAGAGCAGCGCATTCGACTGGCAGCAGAAGTGGAGAAATGCACGTTAACCAAAGTACAAATCGAAAAATTAAATTCGATAGGAATTTCTGGAAAACATGTTGTTTCGAAAGCGGAGCGTGCATGGCAAAAGCAATATAATGAAGCAAAAGAATTTTATATTAGAAACGGGCATTTGTTCATTCCCAAATGCTATACAAGCAGAGATGGAAAGCATCTTGGAGCTTGGCTGCAACATCAGAGAACAGGGCGCAGAGAAGGAAGATTATCAGGATGGCAGACTACGCTGCTGGATGAGATTAATATGGTTTGGGAGTTTGATGATCCATGGCAAATTGGATATCAACATGCAAAAGAATATTATGAAAAGTATGGTAATTTGGCCGTTCCAAATTCCTATCTTTGTATAGACGGTTACCGTTTGGGAAAATGGATTTCCAATCAGCGTTATGCCTGCCAGAAACGGTTACGTTTGGAGCAAATTCAGCAGTTAAATGAAATTGGTATGATATGGAACGCAAAAATAAAAATACAACAAAAATAAAAGAGTTTAATCGTTATAGAAATCGGCAAGTTTTATAAGAATACAACAGGAATCAGGGAGGAACTAGATGATAGAAACAACGCCATTTGAAACAAGATTGTGGCTGTCATCGCCAACCATGCATGGGGACGAACAGCAGTATGTAAAAAAGGCATTTGATACCAATTGGGTTTCAACGGTTGGTGAAAATTTAGAACAGTTGGAAGAAGCTGTCTGCAGGCAAGTTGGATGCCGCTATGCAGTAGCACTGGCTTCTGGGACAGCGGCTTTGCACTTAGCAGTAAAACTCGCCGGAATAAAACCAAAAGATAAAGTATTTTGCTCCGATTTAACGTTTGCTGCAACGGTAAATCCTGTAATGTATGAGAAGGGAGAGCCAGTATTTATCGATTCGGAATATGATACTTGGAATATGGATCCAAAGGCGTTAAAACAAGCTTTTTTACAATATCCAGATACGAAAGCAGTGATTGTAGCAAATCTTTATGGCACACCTGCAAAATTAACCAAAATCCGGGAATTGTGTGATCAGCACCACGCTATTTTAATTGAAGATGCTGCGGAATCACTAGGAGCAGTTTATTGCGGGCGGCAGACCGGAACTTATGGAACTTACAATATTATTTCTTTTAATGGAAATAAAATTGTCACATGCAGCAGCGGAGGAATGCTTTTAACAAATGAGGAAGAAGCGGCAGGCCGCGTGAGAAAATGGTCTACGCAAAGCCGTGAGAATGCGCCTTGGTATCAACATGAAGAAACAGGATACAACTATCGGATGAGCAATATTGTAGCAGGTATTGGCAGAGGACAGATGCAGCATTTAAAAGAGCATATTGAAAGAAAAGAAGAGATTTATTTTCGATACAAAAAAGGATTGGAGGGGCTGCCAATTACAATGAACCCATACCCTCAGGAAACAGCCAAGCCAAATTTTTGGCTGTCTTGTATGTTAATTGATTCAAGTGCAATGTGCAGACAGGTGCGCAGCGATACCGAGGCTCTTTATGTAAAAGAGTCAGGAAAAAGCTGTCCGACAGAGATTTTAGAAACTTTGGCAAAATATAATGCGGAGGGCAGACCAATCTGGAAACCAATGCATCTACAGCCAACATATCATCACAATCTATTTATAACAGCAAAAAAAGAATATAAAAATATTATGAAAAAGGATATCTGTTTGGGAATACAAAAGAATAACAGCGATAAAATAAGCGATGTTAGTTCTGATCTTTTTGCAAGAGGATTGTGTCTGCCAAGTGATATTAAAATGACAAAACAGCAGCAGGAAACCGTAATCCAGATTGTCAGAGGATGTTTTGAAAAATAGCTTTTGTAAAAAGTTTAGAGCGAAAATAAAGCAGAATAATTTACTAGATATAGAAATAGGTTTTGTACAAGAAGATATAGAAAAAAAGAAAACAGGGCAGAAGTTAAAAAAAGAGCTTGGGAAGACAAGGAATTATATCCAATGAAAAAGCAAAAAAAGTTTGTAAAACAACATAAAAAACAAAAAGGACAGGAAGAGCAATGGAATCGAAAACAGGGGATTTATGAGAAATACATAAAACGACCATTAGATTTTCTCTGCGCATTGTTTGCGATTGTTTTGTTAAGTCCAGTTATGTTGGTGATTTCGGTGCTTGTTCTCATAAAGCTGGGTTCTCCTATTCTTTTTACACAAGAGCGACCAGGGCTGCATGGAAAAGTATTTAAATTGTATAAATTTCGAAGTATGTCAGAAAAAAAAGATAAAAATGGGAAGTTACTTCCAGATGAGCAGAGGCTAGGGAGTTTTGGAAAAACTCTGCGGGCAACAAGTCTCGATGAATTACCGGAATTATTTAATATTTTAAAAGGGGATATGAGCATTGTAGGACCAAGACCGCTGCTGGTGAAATATTTACCATATTACACAGATAAAGAGCAACATCGTCATGATGTAAGACCTGGATTAACAGGGATATCTCAAATAAGCGGAAGGAACAATCTTCCTTGGAAGGAACGACTTCAATTAGACATTAACTATGTGACAAAAATTACATTTTGGAACGATATTTCTATTTTTCTTAAAACAATAAAAAAAGTAATAAGTAAGCAGGATGTTGCAATTGGTTCCGAATTAAAAATAAAAGATCTGGATATTGAAAGAGGAAGTAATGGAAATTAAGTTGCTTAATACAAATGATATTTTATATTACCAAGACAAAATATTAAAATTATTGGATGAATGTATAATAAATACTTATACAAAGCCTGCAACAAACTCTTATTTAAAAGAAAAATTATATAGTTTAATAGAAAATACAACAAAGAAAAAAGCATATATTTTTGCGGCAATTCAGGAACAGCAACTTTTTGGATTTTTATGGTCTTATGTAGTAACCACGCCATTTGAGCCGCATTTTCATATTGCATATCTTGCAGTTATGCCAGAAAAACATAACAGAGGGATTGGAAGATTACTTCTTGCTGCAGCGGAAAAGCAGGCGATAGAACTTGGAATTTTTGAAGTAGAGCTGATTGTTTCAAATTATAATTTATCGGCAGCCGAATTCTATAAAAAATATAATTATAGAACAGATAGATTGATAATGAATAAAATTTTAAAAACTATGTAAAAGAATTTTAGCAAAGAAAAATCTAATAGAAGATTTAATTAAAAAAGAAAAATAGCATGAGATTATAAATTTATTTTAAAATTGAAAAATTTTTGTAAGGGGTAGGAAGATGCTGTCAGTTTATACATTAGAAAAAAAAGAAGAATGGGATACCATAGTACGTTCATTTGTTGATTACGATATTTATTATCTTAGCGGATATGTAAAAGCGTTTCAACTTCACGGGGACGGCGAACCGTTGTTATTTTATTATAAGGATGCTTCTATTCGCGGAATAAATGTTGTGATGAAGCGTGATATTGCAAAGTTTGAAGCATTTGCAGGAAAGTTAAAGGAAGAAAATTATTTTGATTTTTCTACACCATATGGGTATGGAGGATGGTTAGTCGAGGGAGAAAATTTAGAACCATTATTCAAACAATATGAAACATGGTGCAGGAAAAATAAGATAGTCAGCGAATTTGTACGTTTTCATCCAGTGATAAAAAATTATGTAACTTTTGAAAAAGAATATGATATTGTTGCTCTGGGAAATACCGTGACAATGGATCTGTCATTGCCAGAAAAGATCTGGGCGAATATGGTTAGCAGAGGAAGAAATACCGTCCGAAAGGCGTGGAAAAATGGAGTGAGAATATATAACGGAAGGTATCCAGAAATCTATGAAAAATTTCGTGTTCTTTATAATAAAACCATGGATAAGGATAATGCAAAAGAATATTATTATTTTTCAAAAGAATTTTATACAAGCATTTTAGAAGATTTGCCGCAGAATGCGCAAGTATTTTATGCTCAGATTCCAGACAATACGATAATTGCCGGAGCTATTATGCTGACAGCAAATAAAAAAATAAATTATCATCTTTCTGGGAATCTTTCTGAATATTCTAGTTTGGCTGCTATGAATTTACTTTTATATGAAGCAGCTCAATGGGGATGTGCAAACGGATATAAAACACTTTATCTTGGCGGAGGTGTTGGAGCAAAAGAGGATAATTTATTCCAATTTAAACGAGCATTTTATAAAGGAGAACTTAATTTATTTTATATTGGAAAAAAAGTTTTTCTTGAGGACATTTATTCTGAGCTTGTTCGAATAAGAGGAAATGTGGAAACAGAGGATTATTTTCCAGCTTATCGAAAAATTTAAATGGTTATAAAAGTATATTGATCGTGAAAATAATTTATCAGAAGATGGTGCAGGATGGAACTTATTTTAAAAATCATATTTTATATTAATCTTTTTATTATATTTTGGGGAATGATTGGTTATCCAGCATCCATCAAAGTATTAGGAAAAATATATTCAAAGCGGAGAGTGGAAAAAAATTACAAGTTTTTTCCAACAGTAACCGTGATGGTAGTAGCACATAATGAAGAGAAAGTAATTCAGGATAAGCTTGAAAATATTATAAAATTAGATTATCCAAAAGAAAAAATTGAGTTTTTGGTTTCTTCTGATCACAGCTCTGATCAGACAAATAAAATTGTAGAAGAGTTTATCAAACAACATGAAACATATAAAATAAGACTTTATAAGGCAGAAAAACGAAAAGGAAAAACGAACGCACAAAATGAGGCAAAAAAATTAGTACAAACCGAATTTCTTGTTATGACAGATGCAAATGCTATGTTGGATAAAAATGCAATAAAAGAACTTATCGCTGCGTTTACTTCCGATAAGATAGCTTATGTATGCGGAAAACTTGTTTATAAAAATTCTTTCGTAAGTGATTCAAGTCAGGCAGAAAATAATTATTGGGAAAGTGACTTGGCAGTTCGGGAAATAGAGAGCAAAATTCAGACAATCACCGCGGGAAATGGAGCTTTGTATGCTTGCCGAACAGAAGATTATTATGATTTTGATCCAATTCAATGCCATGACAGTGCGATGCCATTATATTATGGACTTGCAGGGCGCAGGGCGATTGCAAATCATAATGCGGTTGCCTATGAAAAGGCAGGAGAAGCGATAAAGGATGAGTTTAACAGAAAAATAAGAATGAACAGAAGAATATTAAAAAGTATAATTCCTGATTTAAGATTATTGAATGTTTTTCGCTACCGCTGGTTTTCCTATTTTTACTTTGGGCATCGGACTTGCCGTTATTTGCTTTGGATTGCACATTTGTTGTTATTTATAATAAATGCGGTGCTTGCATGGAAATCAGGGTATTATTTTAGTTTATTTGTAGGACAAGTTATGTTTTATCTTTTGGCAGCGGTTCAGATGGCAGTAAAATCAAAGAACAAGTACTTAATGATGATTTACTATTATGTTATGACAATTGCAGCACAGTGGGTTGGAGTGTATCGACAATTGACAAAAAGAGCGAAGCCATTTTGGGAAAAAGCAGAAAGTACAAGATAGAAATGTTTATTATAAAAGGTTGTAGAAGGAGATAATAATTTGAAAATTGTAAAGTTTAAAGGCGGTTTAGGAAATCAGATGTTCCAATATGCTTTTTTAAAGTTATTACAAGAGAAGATGCCTGCTGAAATTGTAAAAGGAGACCTTTTTTGGTATGGAGATAACAATGATAATGTGCAGAAATCAAGAATATTAGGAATGCAGGTAGATATTGATTTTGCTAATAAAGAAGAAATAAAAAAAATATGTTATTTAAATCATAATGAGAAAGTGAGAACCAAAAAATATCGTATAAAAGTTTTCATAGAAGCATTGATAAATTACAATTATTTTTTTGAAAGGGATCGTTCGTACAGAGAAATTGATTCTTTGCTAAATTATATTTATTACGATGGATATTGGCAATCATGGCGTTATTTAGAACCAGTTCGTGAAAAATTAATTTTAGATTTCCGACCACGACAGGTATTGAGTGAATTATCACAAAACGCAATAGAACAATATAAAAAAAAGAATAGTGTTTTTGTTGGAGTACGTCGAGGAGATTATTTAAAAGATTCGAGAGCAAGAAAACATTACGGAGTTTCTGATCCAATGTATTATAAAAAAGCAGTAGAGTATATCAGAAATAGGGTTGAAGAACCAACCTTTATCTTTTTTTCTGATGATATTGTGTGGGTAAAAAAATATATAACACCACAATACCTTGGAATTCAGAAAGAATATATAGAATATCGTGAAGATAATGATATTTATAATGATTTTGAAGAACTGTTTGTTATGTCAAGCTGTAAACATGCAATTATATCAAATAGTACTTTCAATTTTTGGGGAGCATGGTTGATTGGTCACAATAATAAAATAATTGTTGCGCCAAAGGAATGGTTTAAAGATGAAAAACCAATTGATATTGTGCCAGAAAATTGGATACGGTTATAAATACTTAGGAAGAGAGGTAGAAAATTTATGAAAACGGCACTTATTACTGGTATTACTGGGCAGGATGGCTCTTACTTAAGTGAATTTCTGTTAGAAAATGGATATGAAGTGCATGGAATTCTTCGCCGTTCTTCGGTAGAGAAAAAAGAAAGAATTGAACATTTAATGGGAAATAAAAGTTTTCATCTTCATTATGGAGATATGACAGATTCCATTAGTCTTATAAAGATAATTATGAAAATAGAACCAGATGAGATATATAATCTTGCAGCGCAAAGTCATGTTAAGGTTTCATTTGAAGTACCAGAATACACAGCAGATGCAGATGCATTAGGGACACTTCGAATACTTGAGGCAATTCGCACAGCAAAATTAGAGAAGAGTTGTCGTTTTTATCAAGCTTCAACCTCAGAGCTGTTTGGGAAAGTACAAGAAACGCCTCAAAATGAGATGACGCCGTTTTATCCATACAGTCCTTATGCAGTGGCAAAGCAGTATGCTTATTGGATTGTGAAAAATTATCGTGAAGCATATAAGATATTTGCAACAAATGGAATTTTGTTTAATCATGAGTCTGAACGGCGCGGTGAAACATTTGTTACAAGAAAAATTACATTGGCAGCAGCAAGGATTGCTTTAAAAAAACAAGATAAACTTTTTCTGGGAAATCTTGATGCTATGCGCGATTGGGGCTATGCAAAAGATTATGTGGAGTGTATGTGGATGATTTTGCAACATAATAGACCAGAAGACTTTGTAATTGCGACTGGCGAACAACATTCAGTAAGAGAGTTTTGCACACTGGCATTTCATTATGCAGGAATTGAATTGGAATGGTATGGCGAAGGAGTGGATGAAAAGGGAATTGATAAAAAAGATGGACGCATTTTGATTGAGGTATCTCCAGAATTTTTTCGCCCGACAGACGTTGTAACATTACTTGGCAACCCTGAAAAAGCAAAGAGAGAACTTGGATGGAATCCAAAAAAGACAAGCTTTGAACATCTTGTTCAAATTATGGTTAAACATGATATGGAAAAGGTAGCTGTGGAAAGAGCAGAATATTAAAATGAATTTGGCAGAATATCTGGAAAAAGGAGTTGTAAAGTAGAAAATCACTGCAACAGCAGAGAAAAAAATCTGGATGAATTGTAATATGTTTTTAATATAAAGAAATCATATCAGCCAGGTATGAAATGGAGATTTTATTTATGGAGAAAAATGCAAAAATTTATATAGCTGGGCATCGTGGTATGGTTGGATCTGCAATTATGCGCGAGTTAAAACGACAAGGATATACCAATCTTATTATTCAAACTCATAAGGAACTTGATTTATGCAGGCAGGATGCTGTGGAAAAATTTTTCGCAACAGAGAAGCCAGAATATGTTTTTCTTGCTGCCGCTAAAGTTGGCGGTATTGCTGCAAATAAAGATGCGCTAGCAGACTTTATGTATCATAATATTATTTTGGAGATGAATGTGATTCATGCCGCTTGGCAGAATGGATGCAAAAGATTAGAATTTCTGGGTTCTTCTTGTATTTATCCGCGCATGGCTTCGCAGCCAATATCAGAAAATTGTTTGCTTTCAGGAGAACTGGAAAAAACAAATGAAGCTTATGCGCTGGCAAAAATTTCTGGATTGAAATATTGTGAATTTTTAAATAAGCAGTATAAAACAGATTATATTTCTGTTATGCCAACAAATTTATATGGTCCAAATGACAATTATCATCCATTACACAGTCATGTTCTTCCAGCTTTTATTCATCGTTTTCATAAAGCGAAAGAAGAAGGACTTGAAGAAGTTATATGCTGGGGAGATGGTTCTCCGCTGCGCGAATTTTTGTATGTGGATGATCTTGCAAATTTATGTGTATTTTTGATGAATCATTACCATGGAAATGAAACAGTAAATGCTGGTACGGGAAAAGAATTAAGTATTAAAGAATTGGCAGAACTTGTTGCGAAGGTAGTTGGATATCAAGGAAAAATTTTATGGGATATTACAAAACCGAATGGAACTCCAAGAAAACTTTTAGATGTAAGCAAGGCTTTAGAGTTGGGGTGGAAATATAAAACAGAGCTGGAAGATGGTATTCAATTAGCTTACGAGGATTTTCTTTGTAATCCTATTAGAGCAGAACGATAATAAATTTAGTAGAGATTTTGTTCTAACAATTTTATTATAGATTTTAGAATATAAAAATTATTTTTAAATTTTTTTGGTGTATTTATAAAAAAACATAGTAATATCAAAATTTATATTATTTTATAAGGTAGTTTTTGGAATATAAATTACTTATCAGCAGAGTAGGGGAAATATGAACATTATATTATTATCGGGGGGATCTGGTAAGCGGCTTTGGCCATTATCAAATGAAATTCGTTCCAAGCAGTTTTTAAAAGTCGTTCGAGACAATAAAGGAAAGTCGGAATCTATGGTACAACGAGTTTACCGTCAGCTTAAAGCTGTAAATCTTGAATCAGATATTACGGTTGCTACTAGTTTACAACAAGTTGAGGCTATTCGAAATCAACTTGATCAGAAAGTTTCTATTGTAGTTGAGCCGGAGCGTCGGGATACATTTCCAGCTATTGCGCTTTCTGTAGCATATTTATATTTTGAAAAAAATTGTTTGCCAAATGAGACAATCATTGTTCTTCCAGTAGATCCTTATGTAGATGATGAATATTTTCAAATGCTGCACAGAATGAATACGATAGTTCAAGAAGAGAAAGCAGAACTTGTATTGATGGGAGCGATTCCTACTTATCCGTCAGAAAAATATGGGTATATTATTCCAAAAGAAGAGGGATTACAGTGGGAAAGAGAATATAATACAAAAGATTTTAAAAACAAAATTTTTCAAGTATCAAAATTTAAAGAAAAGCCAGATGTTTGTACAGCAAGAGAATTTATTGCGTCAGGAGGTTTATGGAATTGCGGCGTTTTTGCTTTTAAGCTTTCTTATATAATGGAAATTGTTCATTCTATAATAAAGTGCAGTTGTTATATGGATATTTTAAATCAGTATAGTAAATTGGAAAGAACAAGTTTTGATTATGCTGTGGTGGAAAAAGCAGATTCGGTTGCAGTTGTTCCTTATGGTGGAAAGTGGAAAGATCTTGGAACATGGAATACATTAACTGAAGTGATGCGTACAGAGCCAATGGGGGATGTGCGCTTGTCCGACGATAGTAAGAACACTCATGTAATTAATGAATTAGATATTCCAGTTGTTGTTTTAGGTGCTGAAAATATGGTTATTGCAGCTAGTCCAGATGGAGTATTAGTTGCAGATAAGGAACAAAGTTCGTACATAAAGAAATATGTGGATAAAATAGATAAACGTCCTATGTATGAAGAACGTTCGTGGGGAGAATATACCGTTTTAAACATTTCATCAGATTCCTCTGGAAATCAAACAGTGACAAAGAAAAAATGTATTCAAGCGGGAAAAAGTATAATAGAAACAAGACATAAACAACATTTGGAGGTTTGGACAGTATTAAGCGGAAAAGCTGTTATTTCGATTAAGGGAAGAAAACATGATGCATTTCCTGGAGATACGTTTACTATTGAATGTAATGTATTACATGGATTAGTAGCAGAAGAAGATACGGTATTGTTGGAAGTACAGATTGAGAAAATTGAGAAATAAAAAAGAATATTGGAAATAAAATAGGTGGGTTTGTTATGAAAAAAGTAAGGTTTGTGATTGTAATTTTAGTATATAGAAATATAGAAGATTTGGAAGAATGTCTATTTAGCATTCAGGAAAAAATTCCCGATCATAAATCTATTGTTGTAAATTCATATTATGATGAGGAATCAAAAAATAAAGCATGGAAAGTAGCACAAAAATACGATAGTGATTTTATTAATATAAAAAACAAAGGATATAGTTTTGGAAATAATAAAGGAATTGAGTACGCTCTGCAAAAATATAATTTTGATTCTTTAATTGTTTCTAATCCAGATGTTGTAATTCAATCATTTTTTATTGATAAAATGCAAAGAAAATATACGGATGTAATTTTAGCACCAACAATTATTACAGCTTCAGGAAAAAATCAGAATCCTATGGCTGTAAAAAAGAATAGAGGTATTGAATATATAAAATATTTAGGATTTAAAAAAAATTGTAAATGGATCGTATATTTTGGAATTTTACTTTCTAAAATCTCTAGAAGTATCAGCGTGAAGCGAAATCAATTAAAAGGAGATAAAGACTTTAAAATTTATGCTGCGCATGGAAGCTTTGTAATTATTGGAAAAGAGGCATTAGAAAAACTTTATCCTATCTATGATGAAAAAATGTTTTTATTTGCCGAGGAAAATGTCTTGGCATATAAAGCCAAAGAGAGAAATATAGAAATATATTTTACAAAATATATTGTAGTAAAGCATAAGGAAGATGGTAGTATGAAGTTAAGTGATTTATCTTTAAGCAGTGAGTTACGAAAGTCTAATATTTATTACTATGAAACATACATTAAGAAATGAAATTGTAAAAAGATAAATTAGTTTACTAAATGTAGTTTTGGGATATAAGATTTTAGTTTTGCGAGGGGTTGTACAGCGGCATTTGGTAAGAAGTTTTAAGGTAAAACAATAAATTTATTATTTATAAATAAGAATGGTAAAGAATGAATCGATTGTTGATAAAATAAAAGAACTCTATCGTATGGAAATGGAGATTGGTATATGACTTGTGCAGTAGTAATTGCAACATACAATGGTGAAAAATATATAAGTGAACAATTAAATAGTATACTTTCTCAAACAGTTCAGCCACATAAGATTATTATTTCGGATGATACTTCTACAGACCATACGATTGATATATGTAAAACAATTTTGCGAAATTATACAGGAGAATATAGTATTGTACAGAATTGTAAAGGAAAAGGGGTCACAAATAATTTTTTTAATGGAATAGAATTATGTAAGGAAGATATTATTTTTTTATGTGATCAGGATGATATTTGGCTGAATTGCAAAATAGAAAAGTCTATAAAGTTATTTGAAGAGCATAAAGATTGTGTTATGACACTAAGCAATGCTTATATTTGGAACTGTAAAAATGAAAAAGAAATTGATTATAATAAATTGAATACGACATTTTCTAAATTAAATATTTCAAAACTTGCTGATAAAAATGGAAAAGTTGATATGGAACAATACACGAAAGTTTTGATAGAGAAAAATATAGCTACAGGTATGTCTATGGCTTTCAAAAGAGAATATATTGATGTTCCTCCAAAAGATCTTATTCTTTTACATGATAATTATATAAGTTTAGTTTGTGCGGCAAAAGGAAATGTATATTTTGTTAATTCTTGTATGTCATTATATAGGCAACATAAAAATAATGTGCAGGGAATGCATAAAAAACCTTTTTATAAAAAAATAGCCGGCTTAAAAAAGAAAAATATTTTATCTATAAAAAAAGAATATCAGAGAATAAAATTGATCGAAGAAATGGATAATAAAACACATTTTTTGAGTGAAGAAAATAAGAAAAATTATTTAGATAATAAAAATTTAATAGAAAAGAGAAAAACTTATATAATAAAGCATAATATAATGGGACTTTTATTATTTGCTTTAAAATCTGATCTATATAAAAAGAAATTTTCTATACTTTTTATTATCAGAGATTTTGCAACTTGTGTAAGTTACAGAGGAGAATTCAATGAATCAATATGATTTTTTATTAGTGATGGTTGTAATAAGTTTATTTCTATTTTATATTTGTATTCAAAAAAATATAGAGCGAAAAATTATTATTTTTATTGGAAGCATTATTGTTTTTGGAGTGATGGTTTTTCGACCTCTTGATTTTCCTGATACAAATGCATATAAGAATATATTTGAAAAAATAGAAATATCAAAAAGATATGGGTTTTCTCTATTGGGACATAAAGAATTTAGTACGGGAGTAGAATATGGATACCTATTATTGAATCAATTTATAAAAAAATTTATTTCGGATAATTTTAGAGTTTTTTTTGCACTAGTTATATTAGTTGAAATTTTATTTTATAATAAGTATATAAAGAAACTATATGGTTCTGATCCTAAAAAAAAGTTTGAAATGTTTCTTTTTACACTTCCGTACTTTGGATATATGTATTTGGGGGTAGTTGTCAGGACAGGACTTGCTATGACTGTGGGATTAAATGCATTTTTAATTGGTAAATTTGAGAAAAAACAATTTACTTTAAAAATATTGTTTTTAAAAATCAGTTTATATATTGTTGCAGTTGCTTTTCATAGAACAGCCTTATTATTTTTGCTGATCGAATGTATTTATTATTTTGTTCCTGTATTCAGTAAAAAAATATATATAATATTATGGGGAGTTTCTGGACTTTTTCTTTTTATGCAAACGAAAGTCCTGACTGAAATTTTATTTTTATTATTTGATATGTTATCAAAGGTATCCGTTACATTTGGATCTTATCAGCATTATTTTAATAATTATTTATTTATTACAAATAATATTAGGTTTCGACAGGTATTTTTTTGGATAATAGGTTTGTTATTCTTTTTTGTGAATGATAAATCTATGCAATATTATTTTAAGAAAAATTTAAATATCTATATCATAGGAATATTTTTGATGAGTATGCTTTCTTTTATTTCGGGTTCTTCCAGAGTATACGATTATTTTATGTTATCTGTACCTGTTTTATTGACAGAAGTAAATGAGAGTCGAATTATTTTTCATCCGAAAAAATTATTATTGTTGTTTGATTTCTTTTATGTAGTGTTATCAGTTTTTATTATACTGCGATTATAATGATATTAAGTATTGGACAGGAAAGTGATGATAAAAAATTTAAAAGTATATTGGAAGAAATTTGGGCAGATATTTAAAAACTTTATGTATAATTTAAGCTATCAAATACTTTCTTTAATTTTACCTATTATAACGGTGCCTTATATTACCAGGGTATTATCTCAAGAAGTAGTAGGTTTAAATACAGTGATACAAGCCAATTGTACATACTTTGCTTTGATTGGAATGATGGGGGTGAGTATTTTAGGTCCCCGTGAAATTGCGAAACATCAAGAAGATCTATCTTCATTGAAAGACGTCTTTTGTAAAATTTATAATATTCAGTTTTTCTTTCATATTTTTGTTTTATTTCTTTATGGAATATATTGCTGGACAATTCATGGCACAATGTTACATTTTTTATATTTGATATATTTAATTTCGTCTGCAACTGATATTTCATGGTTTTTTATGGGAATTGAAGATTTCAAATCGATATCCGTAAGAAATTTAATTGTAAAATTAGCTGCATTTATCCTATTATTTATATTTGTACAACAGGATGACGATATAGGTAAGTATGTACTTACTTTATACTTGCCGCAGTTGATTATGAATATTTATATGTGGAAGACAGCTGTTAAAAATAAGAAAATTATTTATAAAATTGGCTGTTTGGATGGGAATTATTTAAAAGAATCCATCTCGCTGTTTATTCCTAATATTGCAAGTAGTATATATACTATTTTAGACAAGACAATATTAGGTATTTTTGATAATTATTCTTCTGTTGCAGTCTATGCACAAGCGCAAGTTATAGTGCGTTTAACTTTAGCGGTTATTCCCTCATTTAGCAGAGTTATGATTCCGAGAATATCAAATAGTATATATAAAAAAGATCATAATGCTGTTTTGGAATATATGCGAATGAGCGCGAAACTAATAAGCTTTATAACTTTTTTGATTTTTTTTGGTGTCTTAGCTGGAGCGCAGTTGTTTGTGGATTGGTATATGCCCGTTAGTTATCAGTTATCTGGTACTATAATTAGAATTTGTTCTCCGATTATTATTGCAGTAAGTGGTTCTAATTTGATTGCAATACAATTTTTAATCCCATTAGGACAACAAAAAAAGTATACGATATCTATATTTACAGCTCTTTTTGCAAATTTATTTTTAAACTTTTTACTTACGCCAAAATATGGAATTTATGGGGTATGTATAGGAAGCGTTATTGCTGAATGGATGGGGTTTATACTGCAAATAATTTTTGCGAAAAGATTTCTCAATTTAAAAGAAATATTAAAAAAAACATATATTTATATAATAGCAGGTACTATAATGTTTTTGATTTTGATGCTGATAAAACCCTATTTTAAAGCAGAGTTATTACAGCTTGTTATGTTTGCGATTATAGGAGTAATTGTTTATATATCGGCAATTATTTTTCAAAAGAAATGTTATTCTTGCTTTAAGTATATTAAAATTTAATGTTTGATTTATAATTGGATCTATATATTTTAACCATAGACCAAAAAAAGGATAAGATGTCAAAACATTGCGCTTATCTTTTTTTATGTACACATATATCAAGAGAAAGATCGTATGTAAAGCAGACCCAATCCAGCGTAACAAGTTAATGTGAAAAGCGCCTGATTACCTATTATAAAAGAATTTGCCCATAAAGCTTCATTTATACAATTTGCATAAAAACAAGGTGAGAAATTTGTCACATATTATTCAAAAAATCAAGAAAAATCAGTTGACATCAATGAAGATACGTGATATTATACAATCAAGAAAATTGATAAAACGTTTTATCAAAAAATATAGAAAAAAAGGAAAAATTAAACATTATTTTTTTTCGGTGAATGGTAAAACGTTTTATCAAAACTTGGCAGTTGAACAAATGAGTAGTTTGCTGCATTTTTCACATAATGTAACAAGCAGCTTAATGCAAGGTTCAACTTGACTCGGTACAGTGGAGGCAAAAGTGGAACAGTATCGGATTGAGAAAAACGGACTCACCCCAGAAATTTATGAAAATCTTCGAGCGCAGGTTCCTCTGCAGCATTACGACAGAGCAGATGTTATAGAAGCATTAAAACATACGCTGTTTTCTGTTGTTATATGGGAAGGACAAGTGCCGATTGGAATAGGGCGTGTTGTCGGGGATGGACGAATCGTTTTTTTTATCAAAGATGTTGTGGTGGAACCTTCCAAGCAAAATTGCGGGATTGGGCGCATGATAATGGAAGAATTGATGCAGTATATTAGAAAGAATGGATGCCGAAACGCTTACGTTGGTCTGATGGCGCTTACAGGAAAAGAGGATTTTTATAAAAAATTTGGATTTCGCGTTCGACCTTACGACGGACAGGGCAGCGGCATGACACAGTTGATCAATCGGGATGAACTAATGTAATGGAAGGAAAAATTAGGAAATAGACAAAAGGCAGATATTTAACTGGTCGTAAGTCTGGATAAGCAAAATTGGAACATTTATAATTTCCAGGCATCTTATTGGGTATTATAAACAGGTACGATGGTGTACAGAAAAGAGGTGTGATTGATCATGAAACAAGTAATTGTATTCGGAAGCTTGAATATGGATTTGACAATTCAGTGTGAAAGAATGCCACAGCAAGGTGAGACCGTGGAAGGAAGCAACTTTTTGTCCAATCCTGGGGGAAAAGGAGGAAATCAGGCTGTAGCAGCGGCAAAATTTGGAGCTGCGACAAGGATGATCGCCTGTGTAGGGCAGGATGTTTTTGGAAAAAAGCTTCTTGAGGTGCTTCAGGGCTACCGGGTAGACTGCACAGAAATAAAACAGAGTGAAACAGGGCAAACTGGTGTGGCGATTATCACTTGCTACCGGGGGGATAACAGAATTATTTTAAGTCCGGGTACAAATCATGAATTAGGGGCGGAAGATGTACAAGAAGCGTTAAAACGCATCGCTTCCCCAGGCGATATTTTTGTGACGCAGTATGAATGTGAGCAAAATACAGTATTGGCGTCTTTAGAACTGGCAAAAGAGCTTGGGATGTACACCATTTTTAATCCAGCTCCGGCAAAAATTATTCCTGAGAAATATTATCCGTTTATTGATCTTTTGATTGTCAATCAAGTAGAAGCGGAGTATCAGACTGGTATTTTGCCGCAGGAAGACGACAGCTGCAAAGAAGCGATTCAAAGTATGAGAAGACTTGGAGCAGGGCAGGTTGTAATTACGCTTGGCAGCAGAGGAAGTATTTTTAATATTGGAGAGGAAATGCATAGTATACCAGCTCACCGGGTGGAAGCTGTGGATACTACGGCAGCAGGAGATACATTCATCGGCGTGCTGGCTGCATGTTTGGCAGAGGGAAAGGCGATGGAAGAGAGCGTTCACTATGCGACAAAAGCAGCGGCGGTTACGATTACGCGCTACGGAGCACAGCAGTCCATCCCATACCGCGAGGAAGTATAAAAAATTTGCAGAACGGTCGGGGAATGTTTTGAGAGGGCGAAGGGGCTGGAAAGAGAAAAAGGATTTTAGCAAAAATTCCAGCAAAAAAAATTTTGAGAAGAAACCTGTTTTCAAGGGATTCTAAATAAAATTAAAGGTGAAATTCTGCAGGCGGGAAATCAAAGAGGAGTGTGTTCCAGCAGCGGATTTACAGAAAGGGAGGTTTTTATGAGCAAAAGACCGATTATTATTGACACAGATCCAGGGATTGACGACGCACTTGCGATCGCGATTGCTCTGTTTTCGGAGGAATTGGACGTAAAGCTGATTACAACAGTAGCAGGGAATGTTTCTCTGGAAAAAGTGACCAATAACGCGCTGCGTTTGCTCGCTTTTTTTGAAAAGGATGTGCCGGTGGCAGCCGGGGCAGAACATCCGTTGATCTGCGAGCTGGTGGATGCTTCCAACGTACATGGAGCAAGCGGAATGGAAGGATTTGATTTCCCAGAACCAAAGAAAGAGCTTTTGTGCAAGGAAAATGCAGTAAATGCAATGTACCATACAATTATGGAGAGCAGCGAGCCGATCACACTGGTTCCAATTGCGCCGCTGACCAATATCGCGCTGCTGTTTTCGGTATATCCAGAAGTAAAAGAAAAAATCCAGGAGATTGTTTTGATGGGCGGTTCTGCTTCCCGCGGCAATAAGGGCGTTATGTCAGAATTTAACATTGCGACTGACCCGGAAGCGGCAAAGATCGTATTTGATTCTGGTGTTCCGATTGTGATGGCAGGGCTGGATGTCGGCTGGAAGGCGCTTGTAATGCCGGAGGATACAGAAAAGCTTCTGGGGCTTGGCGAAGTTGGAAAGATGGCGCACTGCCTGTTTAAGAAGTACCGCGGCGGAAGTTTTACAACCGGGTTAAAAATGTATGACAGCTGCGCAGTTGCATATCTTTTATGTCCAGAACTGTTTACTGTTGAGAAAACTTATGTGGATGTGGAACTTGCCGGAACAATGACTGCCGGATGTACGCTGGTGGATTTAAAGGGCTATCTGAAAAAGGAACCAAATGCGCTGGTATGTATGGATATTGATCAGGAGAAGTTCCGCACATGGTTTCTTGAAGCAGTTGGAAAATGCAGGTAAAAAAATATTGCTCTCCTAAAAAACTATGGTTTTTAAACATAAGTAATATATTTCAGAGAATATCACCAGTATGATAAACGTCTAAAATTATGTTTTTTAGGGTATAAAACTATAATATATGCCGTGTTCTGCGGCAGAATGGGAGGAATTTATGGAAACAGCGATTATGTATATCGCGGCAATTGTCTCCGTCGCCGTTGTTATCTTTATGTTGATCAAAAAAATGGATATTAAAATTACTCTTTTTGTGATCGGCATTATATTGATGTATATTGGTATGGCGTGCGGAAAGACCATCGGCGGCGGTGAATTTGCATCGACCGGTATGGCGTGGCTTGACCCATTGAAAGCCATCGCAGATCAGTTTAAATCAACCATCAGCTCAGCAGGATTTATTATTTTGATTCTGGGTGGTTATTCGGCTTATATGAGTTCGATTAAAGCGAACAATGTAACAGTCAGCGCGCTGACAAAACCGATCGGAAAAATTAAGTCCGTCTATATTCTTGTACCAGTAGTATTTTTGATTGGAAACCTTTTGTCCCTCGTTGTCCCAAGTGCTTCAAACCTTGCAATTATCTTGCTTGCAACTTTGTATCCGATTATGATTCAAGCGGGAATGAGCACATTAACCGCAGCAGGAATTATCGCAACAACGGCGACCGTTATGCCTACTCCTCTTGGCAGCGATAATGTGGCAATTGCGGCAGAGCTTGCAAATACAGCAGAGTTTGCAGGTCTTACAGCAAGCGATTATGTATTCCGCTATCATGCGATTGTATCGGTTCCGACTTTATTTTTCATGGCAGCAGCACATTATTTCTGGCAGAAATGGATGGATAAAAAGGACAATGCAAAAGGAAATACTGAGCTGAACAATAAAGTAGAAGTAGAGACAGTGGAAGGCGGCACTTTATTCCGCATAGTTTACGCAATTCTTCCATTGCTTCCAATCCTGATGCTGATTCTTGTCTTTGCAGTACAGAAAATCACCGGTGCAAAAATCAATTTGAGCGTTGAGGTTGCAACTTTATTCTCATTTGTAATTGCGATTGTCTGTGAGCTTGTAAGAAACCGCAATGCGCGCAAAACGCTGGATGCAACAGAGTCTTTCTTTAAAGGAATGGGCGGCGCGATGCCGATTGTCGCACTGCTTGTAGCTGGTACCGTCTTTGTTACCGGACTGAAAACAATTGGCCTGATTGCAGCTCTTCAAGATGCAATGACTGGTTTGCAGGGTTCTGGTCTTGGCTTTATCCTTCCGTTGATTCTTGTAGCATTAACCGCATTGATCGTATTGCTCAGCGGCAGCGGTACAGCATTGTTCTTCGCGATGGTTCCGCTTATGGTTCCGCTTGCAGCGGCAGCTGGTATCAGTGTTTTAGCGGTATCTATTCCGATGGGACTTGCAGGAAACCTTCTGCGTGCCGTATCACCAGTATCTGCGGTTGTTATGATTGTAGCTGGTTCGGTTAAGAAAGAGCCGCTTGAAATTGTGAAACGAACTTCTGTTCCAATGATCGCGGGCGTGGTATTTATGTTTGTTTTATCGATTATTATGTTCCTGTAAAATTTAGCGGGGCATAACAATACGAACTCAGATAAAAAAATCCAAAAACGATAATGGGATGTTAATTTTATAAGTATTGCAAACGGAAAAGACGGCGTGAAAGCAGGAATGTTTTTACGCCGTCTTTTGCAATTAATACAATTAAAATTTTTTTGACAGCTATTGAAAACATTGCAATTAAATAGTAAACTTAGTATAATGGATTTGTAAAATCAAAATGGAAGTAGAGGATTTCCAAATCGGATTATACAGAATAATGAAGAGAAAGCGGTTTTATGAAATAGCGATACAAGCAAAAATAATATTATTTGTATAAGTTTTTTATGGTCACCTTCAATTTTATATGCCAGTAATGATACATACTTTTTGAATGATACAACGCTTTCGGACAAGGTGGAGGAGGATGAATCATTGCCGGAAGCTTATGATGCGAGAAAACTAGGAATTGTAACTTCAGTCAAAGACCAGGGGAAATTTAATACTTGCTGGGCGTATGGCGCGGTAGCTTGCGCTGAATCAAATATGCTTATAAAGAAGCTCGCCACATTGGAGGAAGCTGATTTTTCAGAACGTCATTTGGCGTATTTTGTTTTTAATATACCAAAAGACCCGCTAGGAAATGCGGTAGGAGATAAAGAAGTATTAACTGGAGAGCGGGATTATATGATAGGTGCTGGAATGACTTCCGAAGCAGGATCCGCTGAGGAAATGTCAATTTCCTTAGAGAGAGATTCGATAAAATTACTGGTGCAGGATAAAAAGCGGTTTAAATTAAAAACATTTAAGATTTCAGGCGCAAAAAATATTTTGATAGAGTGGAAAACATCCGATGAAAAAGTAGCTAGGATAAAGGGGCTCGGTATTGTTGAAGCGCTTTCGCCTGGAAAATGTGTAATTACAGCTTCTTCTGAAAATGGAGGAGAGGCTTCCTGTACGGTTACGATTTTGGCAAGACCAGTAAAGGTTGAAGGACTGCAATGTGTCAATGCAGCATCTACTGCTGCTAGGATACAGTGGGAAAAACAGCCTGACATCAGCGGATATATCGTATTCCGCTATAATGAAGTTACACAGCAGTGGAATGAGATCAAACGGATAAAAAGCTGGGAAAAAAATATTTATGTAGATAAGGGATTAACGCCAGGAAATTCCTATTGGTATGCAGTAAGAGCATACAGCGATGCAGAAAAAGAGGTACTGGCAGAATCGTCAGAGCTTTTGTATGTGACAACCAAAAAATAGGATATTAGGGGGAGGAAATTTTAGAAATCAGGACAGAAATTTTGGGCTGCTTAGGGAGGACGTATGCAAGAAAACAAAAAAAAGAAAATAACAATCAAAGATATTGCGAGGGAAGCGGGGGTTTCTCCGGCGGCGGTTTCTCTGATTTTAAACAAGAAACCTTGTCGGATTACAGAAGAAAAAAAGCAGTTGGTCAGAGAGGTAGCAAGAAGAGAGAATTATATTGTGAATTTGGCTGCAAAAAGCTTGGCGACAAGAAAATCAGAGATGCTTGCGCTGATTTTGCCAGATATTGAGAATACTTTTTTTTCATCGTTGGCAAAGCAGATTGAAAACCGGTGCAGGCAGGAAGGATATTCCCTGATTATTGCCAGTTCTGATGATCGCCGTGAGAATGATAAAAAGTTTTTGCGGGTGTTGGAAGCACGCGGAGTGGATGGCATTTTTTTAATTCTAAGCAACGAATTGCTGGGGAATCGGCAGGAATTAAAAAAAGAATTAAGTTTGCTGACAATGCCGTATATTATGATTGACCGCACATTTTCGGGAACGGATTGCGGCAGAGTGAGTTTTGATCATGAACAGGGGGGCTATCTTGCGACAAAATATTTGTTGGAGCAGGGGCATACAAAAATAGGATGTGTTTACCGCGACGACAAAGCAGGCAGCGGAAAAAACCGATTGGATGGGTATTTGCGGGCGCTTAGAGAGTTTGATATTCCTGTTTTGGAAAAGTATCTGGCAAAAGGGGATTATCGTATGGAAAGCGGTTATCTTGCGGCAAAAACACTTTTAGAAACCGATGCGACAGCTGCTTTTGTCTGCAATGATATGATGACGCTCGGTTTTTTGCGAAGATTACATGAAGAACATAAACAGGTTCCGAGGGATTATTCGATTGTCAGCTACGATGATTCTCTGCAAAATTATTTGTTTGGAATTGAATTGACAACCATTGTGCAGGATATTAAAGTACTTGCGAAAGAAGCTTGTCAGCTGATGTTTGGAAGATTGCGCAAAGAATCTGCCGAGAAGAAAGAAGTTATTTTACCGCCAAAACTTAAAGTGAGAAACAGTGTGTGGAAATGGGGATTGTAATTTTATAGAAATTTTTCAGATAAAGTAATATAAAATTTTGCAAAAAAACAAGGCAGCAAATTGTTTTAACCGTTTGCTGTCTTGTTTTTTGCTGTAATTTTGTAACCTTATAAAATTGAGATTTCGTCTGCCCATCCTGCGTTTTACGATGTATTTATATTTCATTTGTAAGCATAAAAAAAGTAATGAAGCAAGCAGATTCATTACACGAAAGAAAAACACTAAAAACCAATAAAAAATGGTAAAATCATTTCAAATTGCATCAAGATTGTACCACTCTGTTCTAGTCTTGTCAATGGATTTCTTGAAAATTGTAAATAATTCCACCAAAAAGAAAGCCTTTCTTTCTCTATTCGCCGTCAATTCGCCGTCAAAACGCAATCTTTTATAACATGCTTATTTTTTTGGTGTCAAGATCTATTACAATCTTTTTTTGTACTATATTATTCTATGGATTCGCCGTCAAATTCGCCGTCAAACTGATTGTATAAAATTAAAAAAATACTGAGATAACAAGGATTTTTGGATTGCTGTGTAATGAATCTGCTTGCTTCATTACAGCAAGGAAGGGGCAGCGGTATGGGAATCAACTTGTTTGAACATAATCAAACCGCGTATAAAGCTGTGGTTTCCATGCTGGAAACGGCAGGAAAAGCAGCTGTGATCCACCCGACTGGGACAGGAAAATCTCTGATTGCATTAAAACTTTGCGAGGAGAATCGAAACAGACGAATTTGCTGGTTATCGCCGTCAGAATATATTTTTCAGACTCAGATAGAAAACTGGAAGCAGCTTGACAGGCAAGGATCCGACAGATCCATACTGCCAAATATTTTTTTCTGTACTTATGCAAAATTGATGCGGATAGGACAAGCAGAACTGGCGCAGATCAAACCAGACTATATTATTTTGGACGAGTTTCACCGCTGTGGGGCAGCAGGATGGGGAAGAGGTGTAGAAAAGCTTTGCGAAATATATCCAAAAGCAAAGATCGTAGGACTTTCTGCGACCAATATCCGCTATTTAGACAACCAGCGCGATATGGCATGGGAATTGTTTGATGGAAATATTGCGTCAGAATTAACGCTTGGAGAAGCGGTTGCACGAGGCATTTTGCCAATGCCAAAGTATGTGTTGTCCATTTATTCCTATCAAAAAGAATTAAAACGGTATGAAATGCGGGTGCAACAGGCAAAACATAAAGCGGTGCGCGACCTGGCAGAAAAACAGCTGGAAGCACTGCGGCGCGCATTGGAAAAAGCGGATGGGATGGAAGAGATTTTTGCAAAGCATTTGAATGCAGATAATAAAAAAATATCCGAAGATAAATCAATTTCTGAATACAGAAATTTTTCTGGATATGGAAAATATCTTGTTTTTTGTGCGAATTATGACCATTTAAATGAGATGAAAGAACTTGCGCCAGAATGGTTTGCAAAGGTAGATCCTGCGCCGCATATTTATACGGTCTACTCCGATGATCCGAAAACAGCACAGGAATTTCAGGCGTTTCAGGCAGATCATAGCCGCCATTTAAAATTGCTGTACTGCATTGATATGTTAAATGAAGGAATCCATCTAAACGGAATTGACGGCGTGATATTGCTGCGTCCAACGGTTTCCCCGACGATCTACAAACAGCAGATTGGGCGCGCGCTGGCGGCAGGGGGAAAAAAGCAGCCTGTAATTTTTGATATTGTAATGAATATTGAAAATCTTTACAGCATCGGAGCGATTGAGGAGGAATTGCGGGAAGCCGTTTTTTCTTACCAGGCGATTGGAAAAGAAGATAAGATTGTTCAGGAACATTTTCAGATTATTGATGAAGTAAAAGACTGCCGGGCATTGTTTGCCAGCCTGAATGAAACGCTTGGTGCGTCGTGGGATGCAATGTATGCAATGGCAAAAGACTATGCCGAAACTTATGGAAATCTTAATGTGCCAAAACGTTACAAAACCCCCGATGGATATTCGCTTGGGATGTGGCTTGCAACACAGAAAAAAGTATATTCTGGAAAGGTATCTGGACGATTGACAGAAAGTCAGATCGAGCAGCTGACCAAGATTGGAATGAACTGGAAGAACACAAGAGAATTGACTTGGGAAAAGCATTATGCCGAAGCGGCAGAGTATTATAAAGAACATGGAAATTTACTTGTTGAAAATAAAACAAAAGATTGCAGGAAAAAAGATATATTCGCGGAAGAAAAAGAAGAACGAGATGCTGCTTTGGCGCGTTGGTTAGCGAGATTGCGGGCAGAGCGAAAACGGGCGGATTTGGCCGTGGAACAGGGGAAGAAAACAAACGACGGCTCCTTAAAAAATCAATCTGGTTCTGTTTTTTTAACACCGGAGCGGATTGCTATGCTGGATGCGCTTGGTATGGTCTGGGATCGAACAGAATTTGTTTGGGGGCAGTACTTTGAGGCGGCAAAAAGATATTACGAGGAATATAGAAATCTGGATGTACCGTCCTATTATATAACACCAGATGGCAGGCGGCTTGGACGATGGATTGCAGCGCAGAGGAAATTAAGAAAACAAGAATTAAGAAAAAACAGCAGAGAAAAACAAACACAGGATGGTTCTGCAAAACAAACAACAGAGAAGAATGACACAAGGTCAAAGAAAAAGAGAAACGGACAAGACAATGAGCAACAAAAGAAAGAAAAAAAAATTGAGATAAACCAACAGAACGAAACGATTTGCTGTGAGGTTGGGATTTCCTTAAACCAGATTGAAAAGTTAAATCAAATTGGAATGATATGGGAGACAAAAAGTAATACAACTTGGGAGAAATCATACAACGCTGCTTGTGAATATTACAACATGCATGGCAATTTGGATGTTCCAGCGACTTATAGAACGGCAGACGGCTGCCGGCTTGGGCGGTGGATTCGAAGGCAGAAAGACGCCTATCGGACGTTTCGCCTTTCGGATGTAAAAGTTCAAAAGCTGGAGCAGATTGCAATGGTTTGGGAAAACAAAGACTCCTGGATGCACCGATTTCAGCTTGCGAAAGAATATTATAAAAGCCACGGCAATCTGGATATGCCAAGCGATTATATTGTGGATGGTATTTGGCTCGCTCGCTGGCTGCGGGAACAAAAAACAAAGATAACAACAGAAAAAATAAATAAAATGAAAGTTTTCACTCTCAAAAAACAAAACAGCAACATTACAAAAAGAATACAAAAGAAATCGGTTTTTGTGGTCAAAGCAAGCAGAAAAAAACAGCCGGTTCGAAGCAACAAAGCAGAAAAAAGAACAAAGAAGTCTTTGACATCAGAGCAAAAAGAATTGCTGGCTTCGATCGGCATTTTTATAGAAAAGCCGCGGACGGAAGTTTTGTGGCAAAAGCAATATAAAGAAGCGGCGGAATTTTATTGTATGTACGGGCATTTGTCCATTCCAAAACGTTACGTTGGAAAAAGTGGAAAAAATCTTGGCTTATGGATTCAACGTCAGCGTACAGCTCGCAGACATAACAGCTTGACAGACGAGCAAATTGCGCTGTTGGATTCTCTAAAGATGGTTTGGGAGCCGGAAGCACCGTGGGAAATCGGATATCAACATGCCAAGCAATATTATAAAAAAAATGGTCATCTTGCGGTTCCATACGCCTATGTAAATACGGACGGTTATCGTCTGGGAAAATGGATTTCCAATCAGCGGAGCGCTTATCAAAAAGAACAACAGTTCTCACAGGAACAAAGAAAACGATTGGAGGAGATTGGGATGATTTGGAGCGCAAAACCAGGCAGAACAAGAACTGAGAGAAAAATAAAAAATGTAAAAGAAAAAAACAAAGATCAAATCAAGACAAAAAATTTAAATGGAGCAGGAAACCATGTTGGATATATCACCATTTAAAACAAGGCTTTGGCTGGCATCTCCGACCATGCATGGAGACGAGCAGAATTATGTTAAAAATGCTTTTGATACAAACTGGGTTTCTACGGTCGGTGAAAATTTAGAAGAGCTGGAGAAAGCAGTCAGCACACAGGTTGGATGCCGTTATGCTGTAGCACTTT